>JAITLE010000076.1 GCA_031278075.1 Bifidobacteriaceae bacterium
CGACGGCGAGTTCCTCACCGCCGTCGAATTCCACCTGTCGGGCGGCCGACACATCCTGCTGGAGCGGGAGTTCGACGAGTCGCAGGCGCGGCTGAAGATCAGCGACCACTTGGACCAGGTGGTGTCCCTGGGTCGGCGGAGCCGCGCAGAGGCCCTAGGCGAGGAGTTGCGGCGCCTCGAACCCGATGACGCCTACGGCCAACTTGTCCTCCAGGCCCTGCCCGCTTACCTGGCGAGCGGCGCGATCGAATGAGGCCGGCGCGCGGGCGCTAGCCCTCGCGAGCGGTGTCAGCGCCGCGAGACGGCGCGCCTCCAGTTGGAACGCGGAGCCAAATCCAAGGTGGCGCCGAGGGCGGCCGATGCGGTTTCATGATGGGAGCAGTCTCACACACCGCGGTGCGCCTCCCCCGGGCGCGGAAAGGCTCGGCCCCCATGACAAGCGATCCCCTGGCGAACGAGGTCGCAGACCCCACTACCTCCGCCGCGCGACTGAGCGATATAGCGGGCCAACGGCCCGATCTTTGGCCGCGAATCCAATCCCACCCCAACACGTTCGGCGCGCTGGTCGATTGGATCGCGGCGCAGAGCGGAGGGACGCCACGGGTCGGCGGACAGCAGGACACCGGCGGCACACCCGCCGAACCTGAGAGCGACGCCACCGCCGTCCACCGGCCCGTCCCGCTCGAGCAGGCCACCAGCGGCACGATGCCGACCGCTTCCACCCAGCAGGACACCAGCGGGTATGACACGGGCGGCGTCGCGGGGGCCGGGCACGGCGGCCCGGCCGCGGGATACGACACGGGTGGCACACCAGTCGCCGCCACTCCGCAGCTTGACACCGGCGGCACGCCGCTCCTGGGCGGGGCGCCGATCAGCGTCGCCACTCCGCAGCTGGAAACCGGCGGCACGCCGCTCCTGGGCGGGGCGCCGCCTCCGGGCGCTGGCACGCTGGTCGCATCCGCTGACGAGGACGGCCAAGACGCCGGACCAAAACCCAAGCGGGCGAAATGGCTGTTCTTGGGTCTGGCCATCGGGCTGGTGGTCGGGGCGGCGGCCGCGACCGGATTGATCATTTGGGTGCTGCCCGGGGTGTTCGGGAGCGTGCTGTGAGCGCGCCCCAGTTCCCACCCGGACCGGCTGGCCCGGGTCCTGTCGGGCCGCCGAACCCGCCGTGGGGAGCGCCCGACCAGTACGGGCGGGCCGACACTCCGTCTCCCGGGTATCCACCCGGGCCCGGCGCCGTGGCGCCCGGGTATCCGCCCGGACCAGGTGGACCGGCGTCCGCGGTCTTCCCGCCTCCGGCCGCGAAACCGGCCAAGGCGCCCAAGGCGCCACTGACGGCCGCGGGACGGGCGCGGCGAAGGCGACGGGTCGGCATCGTGCTGGGGGTCGGCGCGGCGCTGTTCGCGGTCGGCGCCTTGACCGGGTACGCGTTCACCTCGGGTTGGGGCGCCGCGAACCGCGCCGGCAACGCCACCCTGCTACACACCCAAGTCGAAGAGGTCCTCATATCGGTGCCCGAGTTCGGCGGCTTAGAGGGCGCCGCCGTCATGCCGGACGTGCGTGGGCTCAGCCAAGACGAAGCGATGCAAGTGCTGGTCGACGCGGGCGTGCCGGAACAGATCGTGACCACGGCGGAACGTTCCGCGGCGGGCGAGCCAGGCACCGTGATCCAACAGTCGCCGGTGTTCGGCTCCCCCAACCCGGCGACGGTGCTGCTGGTGATATCGACTGAGGCGACAGTGCCGGAGGTGGTCGGCCGGAGCGCCCAGAGCGGCGTCGACGCGCTGCAGGGCATGGGCGCGCGCGTCATCCAAGAGAAGGTGTTCGTGCCGGGCGCGACCGTCGGCTTCATCACCGAGACCATCCCAGCCGCGGGCACGCGCCTACCCGAGACAATCACGTTCAGGATCGCGGACACTCCCGTGGAACGCGTCCTCGCCGAGGTCAGCACCGTCGTCGGCTATGTGTCCAACTACTCGGACGTGGTGGTGGACGGCGTGACCTACGCGAGCGGTTTCCAGGTCGGAGCCGGCTCCGAGCCGACGCAAATCGCTTGGAACCTGAACAACGCGGCCACGCTGCTGCGCGGCAAGCTCGGACTCGACCCGGATCAAACCGAGGAGCAATCGGCCAGGATCGAGTTCTTCGCGGACGGCGAACTGATCCACACCCAAGACATCACCACCGCGACGCCGACCGACTTCGAGATCGACGTCAGCGGGGTGGGCACCTTGATGCTCGTGGTGACGAACACCCGGGAGGAAAGCTATTCGGTCAGAGCGGCGTTCTACGACGCCACGCTGGTCGGGAGCTACACCCAGATGGGGCTGCTGCCGTGAGCGGCCGACGCGACTCGAAGCCCGCGGGTGCGGGCCGCGCCCCGAAGCGGGCACGTTCCGCCGCGCCCGGCCGCGCGCATCCGGTGCGCTGGACGGTCCTGACGGCGCTGATCACAGCGTTCGCGGTGGCGGGCGGCGGCGTGGGCGGCTGGTTCGCGCTGGGCGGGGTCGCAGAGGCGCGCGCCGGGACGCTCGACGCGCTCGCTCCAGTGGGTGACGCGGGCGCTTGGGTCGCCGCACCAGCAGATCCGCTGGTCAGCGGGCTGCAGCTAGGTCCAAACGCGGTCGCTGAGGTCACCGGCTTCGACGCCGTGCCAGCCGTCAGCGGCGAGACACCCACCTCGTGGGTTGTGCAGATCACGGCCCGCGGGGCGGCTGCGGCCGGCGGCATTTGGATAGCCGGCACGCCGGCGGACGCCGCGGACGATCCAGCCGCCAACCCGTCCGACGATTCAGACCAGCCCGGCGCGGGCGAAGCCTCCGCCACAGGCTCGGTTCAGCCGACAGCGCTGCGCGTCCCGGCGGCCGCGCCGGGGGCGGCTGAGCGGCTTGGCGGTCCGGTTCTGGTGTTCGGAGCGGAGGGCGAGACGTCGGCGTCGTGCCTCGTGGCCCTGCCGGAAGACGGCGTGCTGCGCCTGGTCGGCGACGTGTCCGTGAGCGTCGACGTGCAAACCGTGGCCTACTTCACAAACGCGGGCGGCGACAACCGCCCGGCGCCGTCCGGCACGGCGGCTGTCGCGCCGCGGCTGGTGTTGGACTCGGCGGCGGGAATCGGCGCGAACGGCGTGCCGGGCGCCGCCACCCCGGCGTGGATCAGCCCCGGCGGGCTGGGCGGCGTGCCGTCCAGCGGGGGGGTGGCCGGCGCATGGCTGCAGGTGTCCGCTCTGGGCGAGGGGTCGGTCGAGATCGGCGGCCGCGACGCCCGCGCGCAGGCGCTCGTGGTCGAGGGCGCCGGCTCGGCTCTGACGCCAGCTCAGCTAGACGCGGACGGACGCGTCTGGATCGCGGCCTCGGGCGGTGTGACGGAGCTGACCGTCAGCCTGGTCGGGTGGACGGCCGGCGCCGACGGGGCGAGCGACGCGAGCGGGTTCCCGGACGGCATCGCCTTCTTCCCGCCGGTGGCGGGCGCCGCGGGCGCCTACCCCGCTCTACCCGCGACGGCCCCCGCGGGGGCGACGCCCCTGTGCGTCGGGACTTCGGCCGGTGCGGGCACGGCCGCTGGGCCGACCGGCACCGCGATCGCTTTGGCGGCGGACGCGAGTTGGCTGCTGGACGGCGGCGAGGCGACGGAGCTGACCGGAGCGACTGAGAAGAACGTCGTCTGCGTGGCAGCGCTGAACCGGGAGGGATCCGGCGGCCCGGCGCCCGAGATCGCCATCGACACACCGGGCGACGGAACCACGGTGGCGCTCGGTGAGAACGGCGCGGCTGTGACCTTCTCTGGCTCGGCGAGAAGCGCGGACGGGATCAAGGCCGTCACTTTGAAACGCGGGAACCGTTTCCTGGGCACAGCCGAGGTGCGGGCCGGGGCGGAAGGCTTCGCCTGGAGTTACACCACGTCGGTGGCGCGCGGCAAACAAACCATCACCGCCGAGGCCACGAGTTGGTCCGGCGCGGTGGCGAGCGAGTCCGTGACCGCGACGTTCACGCCGCCAGCGGCGGACGCGGCTGTGGTCTCGGCCGAGACCGTGGTCGTGGGCCAAGATGTGGAGAGCCACTTGATCTCGGCCGCCGAACGGGAACTCCGGTTCGACACGGCGATCGATCTGAGGCTGGGCGACGTCCTGGTGTTCGCTCCCTCCGCGCTGCTGCCCGAGGGCAAGCTCGCCAAGGTGACGGCCATCGAGCAGGTGGGCGGCGAGTTCGTGGCCCACACCGCGCCCGGCACTCTGTTGGATGTGTTCCAGCAGGTCGACCACACCACGCTGCGCGCTCCGCTCGCCGCCGGCGAGACGGAACTGGCTGAGACTTCGACGCGCGTCGGCGAGCCGGGCGTGGCGCTGGTGGCCGCGGGCGCGGGCGCGGGTGGCGCGGCGCAGCCGGCGGTGGCGGGCGCGGGTGGCGCGGCGCAGCCGGCCGTGGTCCAGGCCGCGGTGGCCGAGCCGGCCGTGGTCCAGCCCGCGGCGGCTGGAGCGCTCCTGCCCCAGGCCAAGGAGCAGCTGACGGTCGCCAACGTGGAACTGCGCGGCCGCTTCGACGCCAGAGTCGGCTACGCCAACGGCCAACGGACCGTGAGCGCGTCGTTGAACACCACCGCCAAGAGCGACGGCAAGACCCTCATCGACGAGAAGTACGACCTCCCGGTCCAAAACGTCCAGGCCGGCATGGGTCTCGAAGCGGACCAGGACGCCTCCAAGGTCGAGGCTGACGCCAACCTGACCGCGCAGCTGGCGCTGAAACTGAAGACCACAATCGATTTCATCCTCGACATCAGATTCGAGTGGGGTTTCTTCTCGCAGAGAGTCACCGGCAGCTTCGTGACGTTCGAGCTGTGTTTGAACCAGAACATCGACGAAGAATTCTCCCTGAACGCGACCGGCGAATTCAGCTACGGCATGAACTCGGAGGTGGCCCAATCCTCCGCGGCGGCGAAGACCAAGGCGTTGAGAGAGGCGGCCGAGGAGACCGCCCGTTGGCTGTTGGGGCGGGCGAATTTCGTGATCGTCGCTTTCGGGATGCCCGTCCCGGTGTCACTCTCGTTCTACGCCACCGCCTCGATCAACCTCGGGGTGTACGCGTCCGGCGAGTTCTCGGTGAATCAGAGCTTCTCCACGCTGCACCGGCTGGGCTTCCGCCTGGCGGACGGCAAGTTCTCGAAGATCGACGAATCACGCAACACCAAGAAGCCGACCACGGCAAAACTCAAGGTCACGGCGGACGCGGCCCTGGTCCCCTCGATCGGCCTCGAGGGCTACATCTGGGACGCGATCGGCGTGACCGGCGACTTGTCGCTGCTCCTCGAGCTCAGCGCCGAGGTCGAGGCCTCCGCCAACACCGCCGGGGTGGACCCGAGCGACGGATCCACCGCCGCCGCCGGGGCGCGAGCCTGCGCCAGCGCGCGCCTGGAAGCGTATCTGTTCGCTTCCCTGGGCGCGCGGGTGGTGATCTTCGGCGCCGAGTTGTTCGATTGGGACAGCGACGAGTTCGAGCTGGGCTATTGGCTCCTCTGGGAGTATTTCGGCTCGACCAGCGCGGATGGCGGCTGCGAGGTCGATGACGCGACGGTGGCGGAGACCCAACCCGACGAATCCGCCGTGGGCCGGGGCAACCGCCCGCTGGTGCTGGTGATGGACATCTCGGGTTCGATGGCTGGTGACCGGATCACGGAGGCGAAGAGCGCCATGACCGGGATCGTCAAGGAGCAGCCGGTGGGCGCAGAGATCGGCCTCTACACCTATCCGGGTGGCGATCAGGGCTCCGACGGCTGCTACGCGGGCCAGTTCATCATCCCGGTCGCGCCGATCACCGGCGTCGGCAGCCTCCTGGACGCGATCGACCACATCCAGACCACCGGCGACACACCGACTGGATCAGCCCTCGCGGCGGTCGTGGACCGCCTCGACGAAGAGGGCCACACCGGCGCCACGATCCTGCTGGTCTCGGACGGCGAATCCAACTGCGGCCCGCCGCCGTGCGAGGAGGCCGCCCAGATCGCCGCGCGCGGATTTGAGATCACCGTCCCGACCGTCGCCTTCGACATCTCGGACAGCGGCCGCGCGGAACTCGCTTGTATCTCTCAGGCGACCGGCGCGTTGACCTACGAGGTCTCCGGCGCCGACCAGGGCGAACTATGGGACCTGATCGAAGACCTGTCGATGGCGACGATCGCGCCAACAGTCAACGTGGCCAGCGCCACCGCCACTGACAGCGTCCTGACCGTCGAGATCACGCTCACCAACCCGAGCGCCCGCGACGTGGCGGCCGCGCAGTTCACGGTCCGCGCGACGGGCGCGGGCGTCGCGACCCGCGTCACCCCCGCCGCGAACATCGCCGTCGGGAACATCCCGCCGGGCGCCAGCGTCACGCGCGCCGTCGAGGTCACGGTCACCGGCGGAGCTGGTTCCGTCGAACTCGACGTGATCGCGTGGGGTTCCAACGTCTCCGGCGTCGAGGTGGCGGACAGCTTCCGGGTGGTCCCCGAAGAAGACATCGATTATGAGCCGGGCGAATTGGTCGACAAATCATCGAAGCCGTCGGTCACGCTCGGGGACGGTTTCGCGGGGACAGCGGACGATGCCGACCGGTCCGGCGGGTCCAGCGGCACGGCGGGCGACGGCATCGTCTACCAAGACTCCGTCCTGGGTCTGGCCCAAGCCGCCGGCGCGGACCAGGGTGCGGACGGCGGCGTGAGCCGGGCGCAAGTCGGCGCGACCACGCGGAACCTGCTGGACACGCCGCTGGACGGCCAGCCGCCGCAACTGACTGATCTCCCGGCCGACCCGGGGAACGCGATCCTCACGATCGGCGCCGAGGACGTGGGGCTGAGCCACCTGCTGCGGCAGTGCGCGGCTGAGGACTGCGCGCCGGACAGCGCGGCGTTCGCGAACGCGATCCGCGCGGCGCAAGAGATCGACTGGGCGGGGATCTACCGCTCGGTCGCGGGCGCGCTGGGCGTCGCGGCGGGGCGCTCGACGCCTCTCCTGGTGCCGGCCTACCCGTACCTCTTCCCGGAGGACCGCGGCAGATCGTGCTCCGCGGAGTACTCGGCCGGCGAGGCGCAGGCGTTCAACTCGCTGGTGGCGCACCTGAACTCGGCGATCGAGGCCGGCGTGGCGGCGGCCGCGAAGGACGGCTTCGAGGTCTACTTTGTGCGGGACACGGCGTACGCGCTGCGATCGGGGCCAACGCTGTGCGCTGACGTGCCGGGATTGGCTTTGACCGAGGTCGGGGCCGCTTTGAGCGACGCGGGCGCGCGGGCTTTGGGCAAGGGCCTGGCGCTGTGGAGCCAGCGCGCGGAGCGGATCAAGCCGTCCGGCGCCGTTCCGGTGGTCGTGCAGCCCACGGCCGCGCCCAGCGGCCTGGTGCACAACCTGTTCAATCCGACGATCAAGGTGACAGTCGACTCGCAACCGGTGGCGTCGTGGGAGGACGTGGACGTGACGGACCGGACCGAGGGGCTGCCGGTGGTCAAGATTGGTCAGCGGCTTGCGGTCCAGGGCGCGGGCTACCAGCCGGATTCGCTGGTGAACGCGATGTTGTACTTCGAGGAGGCGGTCTTCCTGGGGATCTTCACGACCGACGAGGAGGGACGCCTCGACGCCGTCTTGACGATTCCGTTCGGGGTGCCCGCCGGCGAGCAGTACCTGACGCTGACCGCTGTCACCGCCGACGGGAACCCCGAACGGATCATCCAAGCGATCGGCGTGGAGGCGCCCCTCAGCCCGGCGGTCGAATGGTCGGCGCTGGGTGGGACCGCGGCGTTCGGGTTGGCGATCTTGTTCTGGGTGGTGAGCTTGATCC
>JAITLE010000158.1 GCA_031278075.1 Bifidobacteriaceae bacterium
GGACACGCGGGGGATGCGCCGCGGGATGTTCATCTTCGACCACGCCCAACGCGACGGCGTCGAGGGAGTGATCACCGTCGCCGGCGGCAAGCTGACCACCTACCGCCTGATGGGCGAACGCGCCGTCGACACGATGTGCGCCAAGCTCGGCGACCCGCGTCCCAGCCGCACCGCCGACGAGCCGGTGCCCTCAGACCACCCCCGCCTGCACCGCGTCACAGACCGGCTCGCCGCCACCGAGCAGACGCGCGCGCAAAACCCGCTGATCTGCGAATGCGAGCTGGTCGGCCGCGACCAGTTCCTCGACCTGGCGCGACGCCACCCGACGGATTCGCTCGACGACTTGAGGCGCCGGCTACGCCTCGGCATGGGCCCCTGTCAGGGCGGGTTCTGCGCGGCGCGCGGCGCGGGCGCCGCGTGCCAGGTCGGCGAATGGAGCGCTGATCGCGCCACCGCCGCGCTGCGCCTGTTCTTGAAGAACCGTTGGATCGGGCAAGCGCCCGTCCTTTACGGCGACCTGCTCAGGCAAGTCGCCCTCGACAACTGGGCGCTCTACGGCGCGCTCGACTTGGAGCATCTCCCCTTGAGCGAGGAGGTCGTGTTGTGACGGGCGTGGTCGTGATCGGCGCGGGGCTGAGCGGCCTGGCCGCGGCGTGCGCGCTGGCCAAACGAGGTGTTCCGGTCCGGCTCGTGGCGGAGGGCCTCGGCGGCATGGCGCTGTCGCAGGGGACGGTGGACCTGTGGGGCCACGATCCCGCACCGGTCGCGCGCCCGCTCGAGCGCATCGCCGCCGCCCCCCAGGGCCATCCTTACAGGGCGATCGGCGCACACAATGTGCGGTCGGGGGTCGAGCTGCTGCTCGACCTGCTCGGAGAGGGCTTCCTCGAGGGCGACATCGAGACGAACACGTTGCTGCCGACAGCGCTCGGCGCGCTGCGGCCCACCGCCCTGTATCCGCCGTCGATGGCCGCCGGGGCGCCCAGCGACGGGGCGCGCTGGGCGTTGGTCGGATTCGACCGGGTGAGGGACTTCTACCCGCGGCTCGCCGCTGGGAACCTCAACCGGACCCAGCTGCCTGGGGGCGGGTTCGTCCATGCCTCCGCGCACATGCTCGACCTGCCGGATCATCCGCTGCTCGGCGGAGCGGACGCGTCGGCGATGACCGTGGCCCGGGTGTTCGACCAGCCAGGCTACGCGCAAATGGTCGCCCGGGCGATCGCGCCGCTGGTCAAGGGGCACGATGCCGTAGGCCTGCCCGCCGTGCTGGGCGCCACCGGCCGGGACGCCTGGGCCACGTTGACACGGGAACTCGGCAAGCCGGTGTTCGAGGTCTCGTTGCCGCCCCCGAGTCTGCCCGGGCACCGCCTGGGCCAAGCGCTGACCTCGCGTGCGCGCGAACTCGGGGTGCGCGTCGCGCTGGGCGCGCGGGTGACGCGTTTCACCGCCGAGGCGGGGCGCGTCATCGCGGTTCACGCCGCCGCGGCGGGAGCGCCGCGGCCCTACCGGGCGGACGAGTTCGTCTACTGTCCCGGCGGCTTCGAGTCGGGGGCTTTGACGATGGACTCGCGGCACGGGATCGTCGAGAGGTTGTTCGGCTTGCCGCTGACGGGGCTCGCGCCGGTGGATGAACTGATCACGGCCGATTACGGCGCCCGGCAGAAGGTGTTCGAGGTGGGCGTGCGCGTCGATGACGAGATGCGCCCGGTCGATCCGGCGGGTGAGCCGGTGTACGCGAACCTGCGCGTGGCGGGCAGCCTGCTGGGCGGGGCGATCCGGTGGGCGGAGAAGTCAGGAGAGGGGCTGGCGCTCGGGTCCGCGTGGGCGGCGGTCGAGGCGATCGGAAGGAGCGCGGCATGAGCGCGGCGTCGCTGCAAGCTGGGCATGCGCTGGCACGGGCGTCGTTGGACGCGTGCGTCAAATGCAACATCTGCGAGACGCAGTGCCCGGTCATGGCGGTCCAACCCAACTTCGCGGGGCCGAAGTTCGTGGGGCCGCAGGCCGAGCGGTTCCGGCAGGGCGAGAGCGTCGATCGGACGCTCGACTACTGCTCTTCTTGTGGCTCCTGCACGCTGGCGTGTCCGCAGGGCGTGAAGGTCGCGGAGTTGAACTCGCAGGCCAGGGCTGTGATGAAGGCCGGGCACATGCCCTTGCGGGACCGCTTGATCTCGCAGACCGTTTTGATGGGCAAGGTGATGTCGCCGATCGCGCCGCTCGCCAACGGCGCGCTTCGCGTCAAAGCCTTGCGCGTGTTGATCGAGGCGTTCTTCGGCGTGGCCCGCGACGCGCCGATGCCTGTCGCCGCCGGTGGGTCGTTCGAGCGGTGGTTCGCCCGGCGGGCGAAGCGGCGGGGTGGGTCGCCGCCGCCCGATGCCGACCGGTCGCGCCTCGGCCCCGACGAGCGGCCCGACAAGCCGCGCGACGGGTGTGACGCGGGCGAGGTCGGAGCCGCGGGCGAGGCGGACTGCATCGGGCGGCTCACCCCGAACGCGCGGAGCCGCGGGAAGATCGTGTTCTTCCATGGGTGCGCAGGCAACTACTTCGAGGTCGAGACATCGAAGCGCGCGGTGGAGGTGCTGGAGCATCTGGGTTATGAGGTGCTCGTGCCGCGGCAGGGGTGTTGCGGGCTGGCGCGTCAATCGAACGGGATATTCGACGGCGCCACGAAGAATGTGCTGGAGCTGTGCGCGGCGCTGCGGTCCGCGGGAGCTGATCTGCCGATCGTCTCGGCCAGCGGGTCCTGCACCGGAATGCTCAAGCACGAAGCCCACGAGATCATGGGGGTCGACACCCCCGAATTGGCTGATGTCTCAGCTCGGGTGAAGGATGTGATGGAATTCTTGGCGGACCTGGACGCGGCCGGCGAATTGCCGCACAAGTTCCAGCCGATCGAGGCCACGGTCCCCTACCACGCTCCGTGCCAATTGAAGAGTCAAGGCATGGGGCTGCCCGCGTTGGACGTCCTGGCGTTGATTCCTGGCTTGAAGGTGGTCGAATCAGGCCGGGCGTGCTGCGGGATCGCGGGCACCTATGGGCTGAAAAAGGAAAAGCGCGCGATCGCCCAAGCGGTGGGGGCGCCTCTGTTCGAGATGTTCCGGGAGACCGGAGGCGACCTGGGCATCTGCGACACGGAGACCTGTCGTTGGCAGCTACGTCAAGGCTCCGGGATGCGGGTGGAGCACCCGATCTTCTTGGTGCATCAGGCGCTGGGTCTGGGCGACGCCTGATCGGGCTTGGGAACAAGGACGGGCGGGCGTTCAGTCGCGGGTGGGCGTGACGATTCCTGCGCTTCCCCCGCCGGGAGCGAGAAGAGACACACGCCCCGCGACCTGGGGCGGAACTCAGCCCCAGCGCCCGCCGATCTGGAAGGGCGTGCCGCCACCGACCTGCGGAGACATTTGGACGACGCCGGCCAGTGTGCCCAGATGCGGGACGCGACGCGCCGACTCACGGCGCCGACGTGGACGGGGCACAACCCGTCGCACTCCGAACTAGAAACCGGGCAAGACGGGCGGCGGACTCGCCTCGGATAAACTGAGGCGCCCGTCCGCCGCCGGCGGACCGGCCTTGGGGCCTATAGCTCAGCCGGTCAGAGCACCACGCTTACACCGTGGGGGTCGGGGGTTCGAGTCCCTCTGGGCCCACCATAGTTGAGTCACTCGAGCCAGCGACCCGCAAATGTCATCAAGTCGCGGCGCGTCCTCAGGGACTAGTTCGCGAACGCGAGGGTCGCGTCCCAACTCCCGCTACGGGTGTCGGGCCCGTGAGTGGGACGCCGGCGGCGGGACCGTGGAGCTAGCCATCCCCAAACTCCGGAAGGGTTCTCACTTCCCGGAGTGGCTCCTGCAACGCCCGACCCGAGCTGAGCAGGCCGTGATCACCGCGCTGGTGACCGGCGAAGATTGGAGACTTTTGTGCCACCGCAGCCGGATCGTGGCGACTTTTGTACCTCCCCGACACGCGCACAGACCTCTGACCAGGCAATACGCGTGAACCCCGAATACAAAAGTCGCCAATCTTCGGGTTGAGGGACACAAAAGTCGCCAAACTTCGGGTTGAGGGACACAAAAGTCGCCAAACTTCGGGCTGAGGGGCACAAAAGTCGCCAAAATCCGAGCGCAGCGTCCCGGGGCGCATCAAGGGCGGCACGCGGACGGGAGAGACCACATCAGAAGCGGCCGCAGCCTCACCGCGAAGCCCCAGGGCTGGGCGCCACAGACCAATTGGCCACCCGTGAGGCTCCCGCGCCGGACCACCAGGTGTTCATTCCCTGCCTCGGAGCCCTGCGCGGCGCGGCCGCGCCACCACCAACACCGTCGACCACACCGACGCCGCCACCGCCAAGACAAGTGACCGTGGACAACTGGAACGGCGCGTGGACAGGGGCAGCGCTTCGCGGTCAGTAGCAATCCCAGTGGTACACGACCCGACTGAAATCGCGTGCGGCAAGGCGTGCCGGCTCGATGAAGAAGTGGCAAATCCCCCGGTCGCCCCAATTCAGACCGGCCGCGGGGTCGGAATCCACCTGTAGCAGCAGAACGGTGTGTCCCGAATAGGCCGGCATCACCCGGGGGTCGTCGCCGGCGAAGAACGGCGCGCCGCCCAGCGTGTGCCCACCGCGCCCGAAGGCGTGGTCGAACTCGTCAGTCAGTGTCGCGGGCGGCCCGCCGGGCGCCAGCCACGGCCGCAGCGGCGACCAGCTGTCCGGGTCCGCGGCCAGCAACTCACGGCCGCGTGCGGCGAAGCCGGAATCCGTGTAGGAGAGCGGGGCTGTGGTCAGCTGCCCCGAGAGCCGGACCGGACGGTCCGCCTCGAACGGGAGGTCCAACTCTGCGATCGGGGCCGCCACGTCTGGGGCGTCGGGATGGGCCCCGAGCCCGGTTGGGCCGTCGTCCACGAGCGGCGCGGCGGGGGCCTCGGGGTGATACAACACCCGGTGCCCGGCGCCACTGGCCAGGTTCGCCAGATGCATGCCGTGGGTGTCGCCGCCGGCGATGAAGAACTGCAAGATCCCGGTTTCAGGGAATCCAGGCAACGCCGGAAGCTGACCCAAGTTCAGCTGGGCCAACAGGAACAGCTTCACGTCACCTCCCAACGCCGAGGTTGGCCACGAAGCCCCGGGCGGCAGGTAAGGGTGGCCACCCAGTTTGGAGTCCAGCAGGCCTGGCGCGCCCCAGCTGGGCCGCAGCGCCACGGCGGGTTCGCCGGTCGCCCTCAGCCATTCTTCGTAGAACCCGGACTCGGGCGCCGTCCTAGCGCCGCCGGCGCCGGGCGCGCCGCCCCGTCCACGCCCCGACCTCCGAGACGTGCCGCGTCTCCGGCGCGCTGAACGCGCCGCTCCGCCGTCCGCTTCCTGATCACGCGCGGGCCCATCACCACCGCCGCGTGCCAGCCCGGGGGCGGACCCGGCCCGTTTTAGGACGCGCGAAATCAAACTCACTTAGGGTGTCCCCGATCGCTAGCCGCCAATCTTGCTGCGGGATAGCGTAGCCAGCGCCTTGTGCGGGAATCCCGGGAATAAAGAAACCTTAAGGCCCACCGCCTGCGAGGCGGTCGCGCGCTGGCGCTCTCCTGCGGCGAGGCGGGCGCGCGGCGCAGAACTCGGCGCGGGCAGCCGGGTCGCGGCATCGACGTCGCAGCGACTCGGCGACCTGAGCGCGGGCGGCCCGCCGCACGCCGCTAGTCCTGTTCGGTTCTCAGCCATCCACAACGCTTTTCCGTCGCACGCCATCCCACCTCGCTTAGCGAGGTCCACCGCAGCCTCGAACCCCGCAGCGATCGGGTCTCACAGGACGGCCAGCATGTGGGTGACGGTGTCCGCCAAGAGGCGGCCGCGCAGGGTCAGGACCAGGCGGTCCCCGCGGACCGTCGCCAAGCCGTCCTCGACCACTTGGGCCACCGCCGCGCGGCCGCCTTCCCCGAGGTCGACCAGGGCCAAGCCATCCGCGGTGCGCAACCTCAGCATGACGCGCTCCAGCTCTAGACCGGCCGCGTCCGGGCGGTCCCGACCCGCCACAGGCAGCTCGCCGGCCGCCAGCCGCGCCGCCCAGGTTCTTGGCGCCTTGGCGTTCCAGAACCGTTCGCCCCCAATCGCCGAATGCGCCCCGGGGCCGATCCCCCACCATTCCGCGCCGGTCCAATAGCCCAGGTTGTGCCGTGACCCGTGCCCCGGCGCCGCCCAATTCGATATCTCGTACCAGTTCAAGCCGGCGGCCTCGAACAGCGCGTCCGCCAGCTCGTATTTCTCCGCCTGACCGTCCGGGTCCAGCGGCTCCAGCCGACCCGCCCGGATCGCGCGCGCCAGCGGCGTGTGCGGCTCCAAAGTCAGCGCGTACGCGCTGATGTGACGAACCCCAACGCCCAACGCCGCTCGCGCCGACGCCTCCCAATCGGCCAAGCTCTCCCCTGGCGCCCCATAGATCAGGTCGACCGACGGCTCCAAGCCGGCCGCCAGCGCCCAGCCAACCGCCTCGCCCACGCGCTCGGGCGTATGCGCCCGATCCAGCACCCGCAGCACCCGAGGCACAGCCGACTGCATCCCGAACGAGACCCGCGTGAAACCCCCGTCCGCCAGCTCGCGCAAGTAATCCCGCGACACCGTCTCCGGGTTCGCCTCACACGTCACCTCGGCGCCGGGCGCCATCCCGAAAATCCTCTCCACGGCGCCGCGCAACCTGACCAGCTCCCCAGCGGGAAGCAATGTGGGCGTGCCGCCGCCGAAGAACACCGACGCGGCCGGCTCCAGCGCCGCGGCCTCACCGCCCGCGCCCAGCCGGGCTCCCGCAGTTCCCGCAGCGGCCCGCCCGGATCCTCCGCGCCGCGCGGAATCCAGCCACCGCGCCGCCAATTCCATCTCCAGGGCCGCCGCGTCCCCGAAACCGGCGCGCTCCGCCCGAGGCGCCACATAGGTGTTGAAATCGCAGTACCCGCAGCGCCGGGCGCAATAAGGCACATGAATATAGATCTGAAACCGGGTCACGGCTTAGCGCCGGGCTCGGCGACCAAAGCCGCGATGAACGCCTCCGGCGGGATCTCCACCCGGCCGATCGTCTTCATCCGCTTCTTGCCCTCTTTTTGCTTCTCCAGCAGCTTTCGTTTCCGCGTGATGTCGCCGCCATAACATTTCGCGAGCACGTCCTTCCGCAAGGCGCGCACGTTTTCCCGCGCTATCACCCGCGAACCCACGGCCGCCTGGATCGGCACCTCGAACTGCTGCCGCGGGATCAATTTGCGCAGACGCCCCACCATGGCCACGCCGTACGCATAAGCCTTGTCGCGGTGCACGATCGCCGAGAACGCGTCCACCTGCTCGCCTTGCAACAGGATGTCCACTTTGACCAGCCCCGCCTCTTCGACGCCATCCAATTCGTAGTCCAGCGACGCGTATCCCCGCGTCCGCGACTTGAGCTGGTCGAAGAAGTCGAACACGATCTCCGCCAGTGGCAGCCGATAGCGCAGCTCCAGGCGATCCTGCGACAGATAGTCCATGCCTGACATCGCGCCGCGCCGCTGCTGGCACAGCTCCATGATCGCCCCGGTGAACTCCGCCGGCGCGAGGATCGAAGCGCGCACCACAGGCTCCCGCACCGAGCCGACCTTCCCCGCGGGGAATTCCGACGGATTCGTCACCCGGTGTTCCGTGCCGTCCTCCATCGTCACCTCGTAGACCACGTTCGGGGCGGTCGAGATCAGGTCCAGCGAGAACTCCCGCTCCAGCCGCTCCCGGATGATCTCTAAATGCAACAGCCCCAAGAACCCGCAACGGAACCCAAACCCCAACGCGACCGAAGTCTCCGGCTCATAACTCAACGCCGCGTCGTTGAGTTTCAACTTGTCGAGAGCGTCCCGCAGCGCCGGATAATCCGAGCCGTCGATTGGATAAAGCCCCGAGAACACCATCGGCTTCGGGTCCCGATACCCCGCCAACGGCTTCGGCGCGGGCCTGTCCTGCCCGGTCACGGTGTCCCCCACCCGCGAATGGCGCACATCTTTCACGCCCGTGATCAGATATCCCACCTCGCCCACGCCCAATCCGTCGGTCGCGACCGGCTCCGGTGAGATGACGCCGATCTCGAGCAGCTCGTGGCTCGCCTTGGTCGACATCATTGCGATACGTTGGCGCGCCCGCAGCCGCCCGTCCACCACCCGCACATATGTGACCACGCCGCGGTACGTGTCATAAACCGAGTCGAAGATCAGCGCGCGCGCCGGCCCGTCCGGATCGCCGGCCGGCGGCGTGATTTGGCGCACGATGCCGTCCAGCAGCGCCTCCACGCCTTCTCCCGTCTTGCCGGAGACCCGCAGGCAATCTTCCGGGCTGCCTCCCAGCAGGTGAGCCAGCTCCTCCGCGTACTTGTCCGGCTGCGCCGCCGGCAGGTCGATCTTGTTCAAGACCGGGATTATGTCCATGTCGTTCTCAAGCGCGAGATACAAGTTGGCCAGCGTCTGCGCCTCGATCCCCTGGGCGGCGTCGACTAGCAGAACCGCGCCCTCGCAAGCCGCGAGCGACCTGGACACCTCGTAGGAGAAATCGACATGGCCCGGCGTGTCGATCATGTTCAACGTGTACTCGGCGCCGGCCACAGTCCACGGCATGCGCACCGCCTGCGACTTGATGGTGATGCCGCGTTCCCGCTCGATGTCCATCCGGTCTAGGTACTGGTCCCGCATCAGCCGCTGGTCCACCACACCGGTCTTGAGCAGCATCCGGTCTGCCAAGGTCGACTTGCCATGGTCGATGTGCGCGATGATGCAGAAGTTCCTGATGAGCTTCGGATCTAGGTGCGGCACAAGGCGCAATGATACTGGGCCGGGCCGCGGCGGCGACCGGACGGATCGGGCTGCGGCCCTCAGCGGGCGGCCAACGCCAACAGCGTCTCCGCGACCGGCCGCGCGCCGTCCCACTGGAACGTGCCGTGGTGGTGGCTGGACAACAACACAGTCGGCGTGCCCTGCAAGCCCGCGTCTAGCGCTGCGGTCGTGGCGCTGGTGGCCGCTTGGACAAACTGGTCGTCCGCGAACGTCAAGCCGACCTTCTTCGGCACGCCCACCTGCTCGGCGAGGTTCGCCAGCTCGGCGTCCCCGAGGCCCGGGCCGCCCTCCCGCGGCTGGTCCGCGAAGAGGCGCGCGTTGAACGCGCCGAATCGCTCGGGGGCGCCTTGCGCCACCGCATACGCGGCGGCAGCCGCCCGGGTCGAATACATGGTTCCCGCCGACATCCGGTCGAGGATCGCCACAGGGTGCGTCACCAACGCCGTGACACCCCGGTCCACGAGGTCTTGGATCGCCGCGTCGTTGTCCCGCTCGAACCGCCTGCAGTAGGGGCACATGTAGTCCACAAAGATGTCGATCTGGGTGGGCGGCTGAGCCTGGCTCCCGGCCGAGCCGGCATCGTCGGCCACATCGACCGCGCCGATCGCGACGCCCCCCGCGCCGACGCGCACCCCGGGCAGTGAAATCATGTTGGACTCCTCACTTCTTAGCTGTCAGCCCGACGCGTGACCCGCTTCCTCCGGACCAACGCCGCGCAACAGCCACGTTACCCCCGCGCCGCGGCCCGGAGGGCGTCCCTCCGCCACGTCCCAAAGTCCGGGCGCCCGGCCCGCGCGGTCATTCATGTCGCTCCTGTGGGCGGGATCAGCCTGGGTTGTCAGCCACCCGGCGGGCGGGTCGCCGCTTGTCGCGGTTTCGGGCGGATCTGGGCCGGCCCGAGCGGAGGCGTCCGGGCTGGTAAGCTATGCGTCCGGCCGTCAACGAGCCCCGGGCCTGGGGCCGGCCAAGTTCTCGAGACCTTAGCAAGCCGGTCCGCGCCGCGGGCCAACCAAGACGGAAGACAACACGTGGCAAACATCAAGTCGCAAATCAAGCGGATACGCACCAACGAGAAGCGCCGCCTGCGCAACAAGGCGGTCAAGTCCGAGCTGAAGACCTATGTGCGCCGCACGCGTGAGGCGATCGCCGCGGGCCAGAAGGACGCCGCCGAACAATCTCTCCGGGTGGCGGGCCGCAAGCTCGACAAGGCTGTCTCCAAGGGCGTGATCCACAAGAACCAGGCTGCGAACCGCAAGTCCTCCTTGGCGCGCCAAGTCGCCGCGCTGGATTGATCGAAGCGCCCGGTGAATCACCTGGCGACAGCGCTCGCGGCGATCGCGCCAGCCCGCCTGACGCGCCCTGGCGCGGGCCGCGTCGCGGAGCTGATGGAGCTCGACGAGATCGTCTGGCATGAGCGCGTCACCCCCACCGCGGCCGAGCTCTTCCCCACCAGACTGGATTTCGAGCGCACTTTCGCCATCGAGGCGCCCGGCCCCACAGGCCCGGTGTTAGCCGCGATGGCGGCCACTTGGGGCGGCGCGACCCCCGTGCCTGGCGGCCGGGTGGGCGCCGCCCAGTTGACCGGCGTCAGCGTCCGCCCCGGGTTCCGCCGCCGTGGCTTCCTCAGAGCCCTGATGGCCGCGCATTTCGCCGATTGCCGCGACCGCGGCGAGGCCATCTCGCTGTTGATCGCCTCCGAGATGCCCATTTATGGCCGCTTCGGCTACGGGACCGGGACGCGCGCCCTCCGGCTGCGTCTGCGGCGCGGCGCGGCCTTGCGCACGGTGGACTTCGGGCCCGCGAGCGCGGTCACCCTGCACGTCGAGACCGCTTCCTACGAGAAGCACGCCCCAGTGGTCGATGCCGTCCAGCGCGCCATCGACGAACGCGGCGCGCGCCCGGGCCGGCTCCTCGACGCCACCGAGGGATTGCGCCGCGCGCGCTTCGCCGAGGACCGTCCGTCCGACGCCATGTTGGAACCGCTGCGCATCCTCACCGCCCACCGTGACGGCGAGCCCGTCGGCTATGCGATGTTCCGCCGCGACGGCAACTGGGTAGACGGTGTGCCCTCCGCCACCGCTCACATCCGCCAACTCCAGGCCGCTGACATGGCGGCAGCCCACGCGATGTGGTCGGAGTTGATCGGTTCGGACCTGGTTCAAACGATCGTCACGCCGCCGCTGCCCGCGGACGACCCGTTGATCGTCTGGCTTCAGGATTGGCGCGGGGCCCGGGCCCAGTTCGCTGACCACGAACATGTCCGTTTGATCGACTTGCCGGCCGCGCTCGCGGCCCGGACCTACGCTTCGCCGATCGACCTGGTGCTAGACGTGACCGACCCTCAGATAGAAGAGAATGCGGGCCTGTGGCGGCTCGTCGGCGGCCCCGACGGCGCGCACGTCGAGCGGGCCGAACCAGCCGCTCAAGTGGATGTTGCGCTCGAGATCCGCGAACTGGGGGCCCTGTACCTCGGCGCCCTGAGCGCCGCCGCCTTGGCGGACGCGGGCCTCATCCGAGAGCGCGTCCCCGGCGCGGCGCTCGCCCTGGGCCGCGCGTTCCGCGGCGACCGCGAGCCCGGCACACCCCGGGAGTTCTAGAACTCACCCGCAGCGGCGCTCGCCACCGCGATCACCGCCCGCTCGGCGGCGTAACCGCGGCCGGCCTTCCCGCCGCTCCCGCCGAGGCCCTTGACCTGGGCGTCGGCGCTGGCCACGGCCGCGATGGCACGAGCCAGCCGCACCGCGTTCCAATGGCGCAGCAGGCGCCTCGCCTGTTCGGCCTGCCACGGGGCCATCCCGAACTCCTCGGCCGAGTCCTTGCGCGCCTGCACCGCCCAACCGACCTTGGCTAGGGTCCGCAGCCGGCCCGCCAGGGCCGCCACTATCACGACCGGGTCCAAACCAGAGGCGAGCGCGTGCCTGGCCAACCGCAGAGCCTCGCCGGTCTGCCCCGCAGCCGCGGCGTCCGCGACCTTGAAACCCGTCGTCTCCAGCCGGCCGCCGTAGTACCGTTCGACCGCCTCGGCGGTGACGGGCCCGGCCGTGTCCTCCGCGACCTGGCGGACCGCCGTCGCGAGCTCGCGCAGATCGGAGCCGACCGCGGCCACCAGGGCTCGGACCGCCTCAGGCCGGAAGGTGCGGCCTAACCGCTTGAACTCGGCCGCCGCGAACGCCTCCTTCTCGCGGTCTGACGAGATCGCCGCGGCCGCGACGATCTCAGCGCCGGCCGCGCGCACGGCATCGAGCAGCTTCTTGGCCCGATTGCCGCCGGCGTGACGCAACACGACCATCGCGTCCGGGCTGGGCGCCGCGACGTAGGCCAAAGCCTCGGCGACGAACTCGTCTAAGGCGCGGTCCACGTTCGCGACCACCACCACAGCGTATGAGGCGAACAGCGATCCGCTGGCGGCCGTCGCCAACGACGACGTGGCCACGCTCGCGTCGATCTCGGTCACGTCGAGGTCGGGGTGCGTCTCACGCGCCAAACGCGTCAGACGGGCCACCGCCCGATCCGCCAGGAGATCCTCGGGGCCGATGACCAACACCAGCCGGTCGGGCTCGGCCTGGTCCCATGGGACGCTTTTGGTCGCGGGTCTGGGAAGTGCCACGCTTCAAGCTTCCCACGGCCCCCTGACACGCCGCTCGCGTGCGGCCGCGCCTCCGTGGGTCTGAGGCTGGGTCTGAGAATGGCTCTGAGAATGAGCCTGAGAATGGGGCCGAGGGATGGCTCAAAGAGCGGCGCCGGCGCCCGCGTGGGGCCCCGGGCGCGCTCCTGGAGGCTTGTGAGGCTCCCCAAGAGACGTTGTTTCGGAGAATCCCGCCGGGATGGCGCCCCACAGGCCCGGGAGACGGTAATTTCTTAGGCATGGCTGCTCCCCGTGTGCTCTCAATTGTTCTGGCCGGCGGTGAAGGCAAGCGGCTCATGCCGCTGACGAGGGACCGCGCCAAACCCGCCGTCCCTTTCGGGGGCATCTACCGGCTGATCGACTTCCCGCTGTCCAACCTGGTCAACTCCGGGTACCGCCAGATCGTGGTGTTGACGCAGTACAAGTCGCACTCGCTCGACCGGCACATCGCGTCCACATGGAACCTGTCATCCCTGTTGCACCAATACGTCGCGCCCGTTCCAGCGCAGCAGCGCAAGGGCAAGAACTGGTTCTTGGGTTCGGCAGACGCGATCTACCAGAGCCTGAACCTCCTCGACGACGAGAGGCCCGACATCGTGGTCGTTGTCGGCGCGGACCACGTTTACCGCATGGACTTCTCCCAGATGGTGCGGCAACACATCGACTCCGGCGCGGACCTGACGGTGGCGGGCATCCGTCAGCCGATCTCGCTCGCGGACCAGTTCGGCGTCCTTGAGAAAGACCCGGCCCGGCCCGGTTTCATCAAGGAGTTCCGCGAGAAGCCCGCCGACGCCCAGGGGCTCGAAGACGATCCCCAATCAGTCCTGGCGTCCATGGGCAACTACGTGTTCACCGCGAGCGCCCTGATCGACGCGGTCCAGCAAGACGCGGGACGCGTCTCCTCGCGCCATGACATGGGCGGTGACATCGTGCCCGCGTTCGTGGAGCGGGGCACGGCGGGGTTCTATGACTTCAAGTTCAACGACGTGCCCGGATCAACCGACCGCGACCGCGCCTACTGGCGCGACGTCGGCACACTCGACGTCTATTACGAGGCCCACCGGGACCTCATCTCGACCGTGCCGGTGTTCAACCTCTACAACTGGCGCTGGCCGCTGATCAGCGGGAACACCGGACTCCCGCCCGCCAAGTTCACCCACGCCGAGCCCGGCCGCCTCGGGCACGCCTCGCGCTCGCTGGTCTCCCCGGGCGTGATCGTGTCCGGCGCGACGGTGTCCGGGTCGGTCGTCTCGCCGGGAGTGCACCTCCACTCGTGGGCTGAGGTCACGGATTCGGTGGTCCTCGACGATGTCGATGTCGGCCGCCACGCTCGCGTCAACCGGGCGATCGTGGACAAGGCGGTCCGTGTCGCCGAAGGCGCCACCATCGGGATCGACCACGAACGCGACCGCGGGCGCGGCTTCACGGTGACCGCGGGCGGTGTCACAGTGGTCCCGAAGGGCGCGGTCGTCGAGCCGTGACCTGCGGCGGCGGCGCCTGACCGCGCCGCCGTTCAGCCCGCCTCGGACAGCCCGCCGACTCACGGCGCCGACGCGTGTGACCATTGCCGAAGGAGCCGCGCCGCGCCAACTGATAGCCTGCCGCCATGCCAGCCTTCGCGCCCTTCCGGGCCTACCGTTACTCCCCTGGGACAGATCTGAACGCGGTGATCGCGCCGCCCTACGACGTCCTGTCTGACACGGACATCGCCGCTCTGAAAGCGCGCGACCCGCATAACATCGCCCACATCGACGTGCCCGCGGGCGGGGACCTGTCCCGCCCGGCGCCCCCGGCGGCCTCGGCCGGCCCGGCAGCCGCCGCGCCCGCGGGCGGCGGCGATCCCTACGCCAAAGCAGCCCGCGAGCTGCGCGAATGGCTTGCCCAAGGCGTCCTGACACAAGACGAGACGCCCACATACACCATCTACCGGATGCGTTTCGCCGACGCGACGGGCGCGGAACGTGAACTCACAGGGGTCCTCGGCGGTCTTGAAGTGGTGGATCAAGACGCCGGCGGCGTGCTGCCCCACGAACGCACCACACCCAAGGCGGTCACCGACCGGCTCGACCTCACCCGCGCCACCCAGGCGAACCTCTCGCCGGTCTGGGGCCTCTCGCTCGCCTCCGGGCTGACCGCCGCTTTGGCCGCGCCCGGCGAACCGGTCGGCGAGCTGGTCCAGGACGGCGCCTCGCACCGCGCCGAACGCGTCGCCGACCCGGCCCGCATCGCGGAGATCACCGCCATCCTCGCGGCCGATGACGTGCTGATCGCCGACGGCCACCACCGTTACGCCATCTCCCGCACCTACCGCGACGAGGTCCGCGCCGCCACCGGCCGCGCCGACACCGCCGCCGAGCAGACCCTCGCCTTCGTCGGCGAGCTCGTCGAAGACCAACTGTCCATCGAAGCCATCCACCGGCTCTACTCCGGGATCTGCTGGGAGCACCTGCTCGCGGTGTTGACGGAATCGTTCATCGTGGAACCCCTCGCCGCGCCGACGCCCGCGACCCTGACTGAGATGGTGGCCGACGGCCGGCTCGTGCTGCTCAACCCCGACGGCTCGGCCCGCTGGCTCATACCCAAACCCCGCGCCTTCGACGGCGTCCGCGCCCTCGACGGCGCCTACCTGGAGCACGCCCTCGCACCCGTCGCCGACGCGCCCGGAGCTCAACTGCGGGTCTCTTACCAGCACGGCTTGGCTGAGATGCTGGACGCGGTCAGACACCACACGGCGGGTGTCCTGATCCGCCCGACCAGCCTCGCGGAGATCCGCCGCACCGCCCGCGAGGGCCTGTTGATGCCCCCCAAATCGACCTTCTTCACCCCGAAGCTCCGCACCGGCTTCGTCATCCGACCCACCGGGGCCTGACCGGCTCAGGCGAGAGGCGTCAATATCCACCTGAGCTTGGTGTTCCCCCGGCCGACCGACTCCCACAAGCCGTCCACCTCGAGCACCGCCAAACCGGCGGTGGGCAGCCCGCGGCGCACCCGCGTCACCGCGCCCGGATCCGAGCCGGCCCCAGCGAGCCTGAACCCGGCCGCGGACATTGTCGGCTCGTGGCCGAACACCATGACGACCCCGGCATCAGGGTCCGCCTCGCGGACCGCGTCGAGGATCTCGTCGACGTAGCCTGTGTACAGGTCCTCACGGATGTCAGGGACGCAGCTCCAAGACGCCGCGGCGCTCATCGCGTGGAACGTCTGCAGCGCGCGCTTCGCCTTCGAGACCAGTGCGACCGCCGGCTGAAGACCCAGCCCGCCGAGTTCGCGGGCGACTATCCGGCACTGTTCGTAGCCCAGTTCGCTGAGCGGACGGTCGGCGTCGCCGCCCCCGTCGCCGGCCATCGCTTTGGCGTGCCGCGCCAACACCAGTGTTCGCTGCATGTCAGACATTCTACGTAGAGCTAGCGTCAACCCATCGCGTGAGCGCCGCCGTCGACGTGCACCACCTCGCCGGTCGTGGCCGGGAACCAGTCCGAGGTCAACGCGACCACGGCGCGGGCCGCCGGCGTCGGGTCGGCCGAGTCCCACCCGAGCGGCGCGCGCTCCGGCCACCGCCCCGCCATCTCCTCAAAGCCCGGGATCGATGTCGCGGCGACCGTCCTGACGGGTCCAGCGCTCACCAGGTTCACCCTGATGCCGCCCGGGCCCAGGTCGCGCGCCAAGTAACGCGCTGTCGCCTCCAGCGCCGCCTTCGACACGCCCATCCAGTCATAGACCGGCCACGCGTACCGCGCGTCGAACGTCAGCCCCGTCAACGCCGCACCCCGCCCGAGCAGCGGCGACACCGCCATCGCCAACGCCTTGAGCGAGTAGGCGGACGTCTCGATTGACTTGGCCACGTCCGCCCAGTCGCCCTCCAGGAAACGCCCGCCCATGATCCGCCCGGAGGCGAACCCGATCGAGTGCACCACCCCGTCGAGCCGATCGGTGTGCGCCCCGAGCCGTTCCGCCAACGAGGCCAGATCCGCCGGGTCGGTCACGTCCAGCAGCTCCACCGGGGCGGGCGCCGGCAGCCGCCGCAGGGTCGCGCGAGTCAGCCGCTCGCCCTTCCCGAACGCC
>JAITLE010000221.1 GCA_031278075.1 Bifidobacteriaceae bacterium
CTTCAGCGCCGGCACCCCGATCGCCAAGCTGCTGCTCGGCGAGGTCTCGCCCTGGCTGCTCGCCGGGCTGCTCTACGCCGGCGCCGGGTTCGGCCTCGGCCTCTACCGACTCGTCCGCCGACCGCCACGGGTCCGGCTGACCCGTCGCGAATTGCTGCCGCTCGCAGGCGCGGTCTTGTTCGGTGGCGTGCTCGGTCCGGTGCTGCTGATGTTCGGGCTGGCCGGCATGCCCGCCTCGGGTGCATCGCTGCTGCTGAATGCAGAAGGCGTGTTCACCGCGCTGCTGGCGTGGTTCGTGTTCAGGGAGAACGTCGACCGGCGCATCGCGCTGGGCATGGCGGCGATCGTCGCCGGCGCGGTCGTGCTCTCGATCCCGACCGGGGCCGTCGAGCTCACCGCTCTGTGGCCCTCGCTCGCCGTGCTCGGTGCCTGTCTGTGCTGGGGCATCGACAACAACCTCACACGAAAGGTCGCCCTCACTGACGCGACCTGGCTCACCGCCGTCAAGGGCGGCATCGCCGGGCCGGTCAACCTCGCGCTGGCGTTCCTGCTCGGCGCGACCCTCCCGCCCCTCTGGACAGTGGCCGCGGCGATGGGCGTGGGTGTGCTCGCCTACGGGGTGAGCCTGGTGCTGTTCATCGTCGCGCTGCGCCATGTCGGCACGGCCCGTGCCGGGGCCTACTACTCGATCGCGCCATTCTTCGGCGCCCTCGTCGCCATAGCTTTGGGAGAGCCCCTGACCATGCCGCTGCTGATCGCGGCGACGCTCATGGCGGTGGGCGTGTGGCTGCACCTTGCCGAGCGGCACGAGCACGAGCACACCCACACGGCCACGGCGCACGAGCACTGGCACCGCCACGACGACGGCCACCATGACCACAAGCATCCCGAGCCTGTCCCCGTTGAGGCCTGGCACCGCCACGTGCACACGCACGAGGCGGTCACTCACTCCCACCCGCACTTCCCTGACCCGCACCACCGGCACGACCACAGGCCCTGACCGCCCCGGGGTGCTAACGGGCCGATCCGACGAGCTCGCGGTAGCGAGCGCCGGCCTGGAGAGTCTCGTGGCTGGCAGCCCCGGCGATCCGGGTCAGGCGGGAGTGTCGGCGGCCTCGAGTCGCCAGCCGAGGGTGCTGGTGCGTTCGAGCCAGAACGCGGAGTACCGGCCGCCGAGGGCGAGGAGCTCGTCGTGGGTGCCCATTTCGGCGATGCGACCCTGGTCGTCGAGGACGATGATCTGGTCGGCGCCCGTGACGGTGGAGAGCTTGTGGGCGATGACGACGAGGGTGGCGTGCTCGCGGAGGGCCTCGAGGGAACGTTGCACGAAGCGCTCGTTCTCGGGGTCGAGTGCGGCGGTGGCCTCGTCCAGCAGCACGACGGGGGCGCGCTTGAGGATGGCGCGGGCGACCGAGACGCGCTGGCGTTCGCCGCCGGAGAGGGCGGAGCCGGCCTCGCCGACCCGGGTGTCCCAGCCGTCGGGAAGGCGTTCGGCGATCTCGGTGACACCGGCCAGGCGGGCAGCCTCGTCGACCTCGGCGTCGGTGGCGTCGGGGCGGCCGAGGCGGATGTTCTCGCGCAGGGTGTCGTCGAAGAGGTAGACGTCCTGGAACACGAGCGCGAGCTGCGCCATGAGGTCCTCGGTGCTCTGGTCGCGCACGTCCACGCCGCCGACCCGGACGACGCGGACGGTGATCGAGTTGCGCAGCATCGTGCCCGGCCTGGTCGCGGACTTGCCCCTCAGCGGGTCGCGGGCCTTGGCCGGCGCGAGGTAGCGGTCGATGGTGGCCGGGGACATGGCCAGCAGCTCGGCGCGGACCTCGGCGCTGTAGCGGGCCTCGCCGGGAACCAGGTGGCCGTGGCGCTCCAGGTTCGCGACCAGCGCCTCCATCGCCGCCGCCAGGTGCTTCCCGCACTGGCCCCCAGAGACCGCCCACACCTTCTGGAGGACCTTCAACGAGGCATACGAGTAGTGGCGCGAGCCGCGCCGCGGACCCGGCTTGCGGCCCCGCCTCCCCGGAGGCTCCTTCGCGCGGGCCGTCAGCCGGCGCCGCGCGTTGTCCCTCGACCACCTGGTCAGGCCGCACACCTCGTCGCGGATCAGGCTCTTGAGGGCCTTCGGGGCCTTGGCGTACTTCTGGGCGTAGCTGCGGGCGATCTCCGCTCGTGCCGCCATCGAGAACTCGCTTTCCACCCGCCCAACCGTGGCGGCTCTCGCCACGCCAGGCAACGGCGCCCCGCATCCCCATCCGGGCAAAAACCCTGAGGCACAGGCCCCCGCTACGCGGGCATCAACTGTGAGTCTCGTCGCATCCGTGAGGACCACGTGCTGCACCTTCGTAGGCTGGAGTCATGACGCGGACGATCGGATCCGCTCGGTGACCGAGCAGGCACCGGAGGATCGTCGGCCCGACCTCACGCAGGCAGTCCTGCGCGAGGTCGGGCCGCGCCTGCGCGCCGCCCGCCTGAAACGCGACCTCACCCTCGAGGCGCTCTCCGACACCACCGGGATCTCCCCATCGACACTGTCCCGGTTGGAGTCGGGCAAGCGTGCGCCGAACCTGGAGCTACTGATCCCGGTCACGCGTGTCCTGCGGCTCAGCCTCGACGACTTGCTCATGTGGACGGTGCCCGACCCGCGCATCCGTTCCCGCACCCAGCGGTTCGGGAACCTCACCGTCGAGTACCTCTCACCCGAGTCCGCGCCCGTACAGACGTTCAAGATGACCCTCACCCCGACGAACGCGCCCATCCAGACCCGCTCACACGACGGCTACGAATGGTGCTATGTCCTGCGCGGCCGTGCCCGCGTCATCCTCGGCGACCGCGAGCTCGTCATCGAGGCGGGCCAGGCCGCTGAGTTCGACACTCGGCTCCCACACTGGGTCGCAGCCCTCGGCGGCGAACCGGTCGAGATACTGGCGATCTTCAACCGCAGCGGCGAACGCATCCACCTGCCCGAGTTCGGCGCGAGCGACCCGCCCGCCGCACGCTGAGCACCATTCGTGAGCCCGCGAGGTCTCGAGACGAGTGAATGATGGTGGTACGAAACGTCAACAGCTATGATTACCTGTATACGGTTGGTATCGAAGGTTGGGGGGTGATCGAAGTGGCTGCACTGACGCCCGGTACCGCCGAACGTCAGGGCCTGTCCCGCAGCGGCCTGTACCGTGCCGCGCGCGAAGGCCGCTACGAGCGGATCGCCCGCGGCATCTACCTGCCCGCGGAAGCACCCGCGGCCGACTGGGACTGGCTCGAGGCGGTCACCCGCCGGCCCGAGGCCACGATCTGCCTGACCTCCGCCCTGGCACACCACGACCTGAGCGACGCGATCCCGGCCGCCCTGGACATCGCGATCCCACGCGGCGCCCGGATCCCGGCAACCGACTCCGCGATCGCATGGCACTCCTTCGACCGCGCCACCTTCGAACTCGGCAGGGAGGAGATCCCGATCCCCGGCAGTGACCTCACGATCGGCCTGTACTCACCGGAACGGTCGATCGCCGACGCCTTCCGACTCCGCGGCGAGCTCGGCTACGAGCTCGCCCGCGATGCTCTCAAGGAGTGGCTGCGCCGCGGCGGGAAGCCGGCGCGGCTGATCGAGATCGCCACGCGGCTCCCGCGCGCGAAGACCCCGATCCTCCACGCACTGGACGCGCTGTCATGAGCACGGGCGAGGAGACCTACCGTCGCGTCCAGGCGGCGGCGCGCTCGGTCGCCGACAAGACCGGCGTCCCGGCGCCGACGCAGGAGTACCTCATCCGGCACCTGCTCGAGTCGTTCCTGGACCGGCTGACCCGCATCGTGCGCGCCGACGCCTTTGTGCTCAAAGGCGGCATCCTGCTCGCCGCCTATGGCGTGCGCCGCCCCACCAAGGACGCCGACGCGAACGCTATCCACTCGGACGTCACCGCCGAACACCTCGCCGAGGTCGTCCGCGACATCGCAGCCGTCGACGCCGGCGACGGAGTCGCCTTCGACACCGCCACGATCACCGTCCAGGAGATCCGCGAGCAGGCCGACTATCCGGGCCTCCGGCTCCGTGTGAAGGCCCGCATCGGGCCTTGGACTGGCACCGCGGCATGGGACGTGTCCACGGGCGACCCGATCATCCCCGCACCGCGACGGGTACGCATCGACCGGGTCCTCGGCGAACCGATCGAACTGCTCGGCTACGCGCCAGAGACCACGATCGCCGAGAAGGGCGTGACCATCCTCGAGCGCGGCATCACCAGCACCCGCTGGCGCGACTACGTCGACATCGTCCAGCTCGCCCGCCAAGGCATCGACACCGCCGAACTGCTGCGCTCCGCGCGAGCCGTCGCCCGCTACCGCAGTGTCGTATTGGAGCCCGTCGCTCCGCACCTGGCCGGCTACGGCGAGATCGGGCAAGCCAAGTGGGCTGCCTGGCGCCGCAAAGAGAAGCTCGAGGCCGTCAGCGAGGAGAACCTGGACGACCAGGCCGCACTCGTCGCGTCGCTTCTCGACCCGATCTTCGCGCTCGGCCCCGGCTGAAATCACCCCGCAGGAGGCGGCCGGCGAGCCGGCCGCCAGGCCCACCGAGCGACCCAAGTGGATCGGCGCGTCACCAGGCGGATCCTGGCCGACTTGACAGGTCACTCTCAGACAGGTGAAAATGAGCGTACCAAGAGACTGATAATCGTTCTCAATAACGCGAAGCGACAGGGATTGCATACGGAAGCGAGGTGAAGAGATGTCGAAGCAGCAAGGACGCCGTGAACAGACTCTCCTGCCCCATGCGCCGCAGCGCCAGTCAACCCGTACCGCTGACCATCCGCAAGCAAGCGTAGCTCTCGCGCACCGTCACGGACTCGGACACCTCGCGACCCACGGCGACCTACGCTGTGGCTGCGGTCCCGATGTCCTCGGTACCGAGAACCATGTCGCCGACCTTGCGGCGGCGCCTGGAACGACCGGGGTGCCGCGACGGCGTCAGCTGGCGGGCTTCGTGCTGACTCACTTCATCTACTCCGACCGAATGTGATGCCCTGCCGCTCCCTGAACGGACCGCAGGGCGACCAGTCTCCGGGATCGCGCCGACGCTCGGACAGGCGCGCCTTCTCGCCCCTTACGGGTACCTCATCCAGAGACCCATCACACGATCACCGACGCCCCTCCTTCGCGAGTGCGGCGCAAGAACTAGAACGGAAGAACATCATGGATCAGCAAACTCTCGACCTGCCCACCGCGACCAAGCGCCGGTTCAGCAAGGGCCTGGTCGCCCTCGCCGCCGCCGCCGCTCTCAGCCTGGGTGGGGCCGGTGCCGCCTATGCGGCCACGGGCCACACGACCGGTGAATACGACGCCTGGGAAGTCCACATCCACGACGGGGAGATCGAACTCCACACTCACGGACATGACAACGCTCCGTGGGATGACGGCGACTGGTTCGTCACCGACAACGACGGCTTCATCTACGGGCCGTGGGACAGCCCGGATCTCGAGGTCGGATTCTCCACTGAGGACGCCTACGCCGGCACGGGCTTCACCGGAAGCATCACCTTCACGATCACCGATGTGACCTACGACGACGGCAGCAATCCTCCGGATGACGGCACTCTCATCGTCCGGAACGCGGGCGGTGCCAACGAGCTCTTCAACACGGGCGCGAGTGACTTCTCAGAGTCCTTCGGGTCGGGCACCCAGCACGACCACTGGGAGTGGGAGTTCGCCGACGGCTCGGGCACCTACGAAGTGACGGTCGCCGCGTCGTCGACCGGCAGCTTCTTCGACGCCTCTGACCCCTACACGGTCACCTTCGTGGTGCCTTAAGAAAAGAGGCTCGTAGGGGGCGACCACTGCGGTCGCCCCCTACGTTCGTCGGCTGGATGCGCGCTGACCGCTAGTCTTCAAGTGAGAACGATTATCGTTCTTCGTCGTTACCACTCGCCCGATCCCTCAACAATTGATAGAGAAGCCCCATGCACCTGACTGCCCGACAGCGCTCTGCCCGCCCTAGCCACCCCAATCGGCCCCGCTTGATCCCGGCGCTCGCGCTCGGGATGGTCAGCGTGCTGTCAGTGCCGACAGCCGCACTCGCGGCACCCGATCCGGCGCCCGCTTTCACGGCCTTCGCCGCTCTGACCGAGTCGGAACTGACCTTGACCGGTCCGGACGCGCCTATCACCGTCCCGGACTCGGGCAGCGCCGAGGGCCTCCTTGACGTGCAGTCCGCCGTGGGAGCGGACATCGTCACGTCACCGCTGACGCTCACCCTGCAGGACGTGTCCGGGCCAGGCGACATCGCGGTGCTGGCCGGCGCTGCGCCCCTGGTCGCCGCCGGTGACTCCACCAGCCTCCCTGCCACGGGAGAGATTCCGGTCGAAGTGGTCTTCAGCGAACCGGGTGAGTATCGCCTCGCACTCGACGCCAGCACCACGCTCACGCGACCCACCACCGAGGAGTCCTCAGAAGATGTCGTCGCGGTCACCGCTTCGCCATTGACGCTGGAGTTCCGCGTCGACGCCTCGCCTGTGGACGAGACGGCGAACGAGCAATCCGTCGAAGAGACATCCGAGGAGCGGGCAGGGGAAGAAACCGCGAGTCAGCCCGGTGACGAGGAGGAAACGCCGACGCTCGACGTCGATCCCGAAGGGACGGGTCGTGACATCCTGAGCGATGCCTCGGATGTGCAGGTTCTCTCCGAAGGTGATGTGCGCCTGGCCTATCGGCTCACGGACGGTGAGCTTGACCTGAGTCTCGCCCTCGCCGACGCCGACACGGTCGAATGGCACGACCTGAGTAGCACGATCATCCATTTGCCGAATCAGGACGAGACCTGGCCGGGCTCCGCCTTCCCCGAAGGCAACGTGGGGCGCACCAATTGGGAGCTGCTGATTGCGGAAGACGAGCGCCCCTATCGTACGGTCGGCCGCGCCGCCGAGATCGAGTCCGCGGCAAACGCCCTGTCTCTCAGCTGGGACGCGTCGATGATTGCGAGCAGCGACCTCTACGGGGGCATCAATCGTGAACTGCGCGGGGTCACTACCGATTCCGGCGGGTACTTCGCCTCCTATGGCACAGCCGGTAACGGTCGGTCGACACGCCAATGGGACGGTCGTAGCCCCGCCCCCGGTGCTGCCCCGGTCTGGTGGCAGACGAGCAATGGGTCGGCTACGGGCGGCGCGCTTGCCGCAAACCCCGCGCCGACCGGGTTCCTGTTCTCGGCGCCGGGCATCTACTGCGTCACCGTGGGATCCACCGCGCACCACGCCGACCCGTGGGCAGGCTACGCCAGTGCCGCGCACACGCTGACCTTCGCTGTCGGAGACGTGGCGCCGGGGGCCGCCGATCTCTGCGGGCAGCCGGCCCCTGAGCCTCCTGTCGAGACGGTCAATGACTACCCCGACGGCGGTGGCAATGTCGTGCTTCGCGCGGGTGATGTCCGCCTGGTTTCCGAGGTGGACGAGGGCGAGGCGGACTTTTCCATCGTTGACCGTTCCTCGCGGGAAGACCGCACCTTCGACCCCTCGCAGGTCGTGTTTCACCTGCCGAACCAAGACACGGTGCATCCCGCCGACACCCCGTACACGGGCAACCGGACCCAGTGGGAAGGGGTCTATCCGGCCGACAGTCGTTACTGGCGCAGTGACGGGATGGCAGCGGACGCCTACCGACCCCTCGAGACCAACCCCCTGAACTTCGCGATCGACAGCAACCTGATCGATCGCGCCCAGTTGCAGATCCCGGCACTGCACTACCAGATGACCGCAGCGGCGGGACCCGGCCCGATGTTCAGCTACAGCTCCGGGCGTTCCGATGCCCTCGCCTCTGGTAGCACTGTCCCTCAATGGTGGTCAGAAGTCCCACCGGGAACCGCGGGACTCAACGGCCCGCTCTTTACCGGCGTGGGAACCAGCGGCAGTGCCCTGGCAGAACGGAGGGGTGGGAATCTCACCCCACTCGGCTGGGCCTTCGCCGAAGCTGGTCAGTACTGCGTCCAGCTCGACATAGTGAACACCGCCCTGGCCGACGGCACGGCCCTGGACGGCTCGGTGGTTCTGACCTTCGTGGTCGGCGACGAACTGGATCCCGCCGAGGTGGTCCCATGCGCTGACGTCGAAGACGGTGGTCCCGGTGCCGATGACGACACGGGTGTCGACGGTGTGAACTACCTCCTGCGCGGACACACCGACATCGGCGTGGCCTGGGCAGACGGCGGCGGTATCGAGCTCTATGCCAGCGACGGAGTCACCCATCAGAACCACAGTCTGGACGACACCGTGATGGTCGGCCGGACTCCTTTCAACCGGGCAACTGTCACCCCGTCGACCCAGTTCATCGGGGACCTCGGCAGCGAGTACTGGTTCTTCTCCGCATCACCATCGTTCTCGGCAGCAACGGTATGGCCCGGGTTCAGCTCGCTCGAGCTCGGAGGTGCGAACGTCAGCGGAAGCGTGAACTGGACCATGCTCGGCGCCTCCGGGCCAGGGGATGTGATTCTGTACGCGAACAACACGACGCGCGGGGTGTACTTCAACACCAAGTGGGGACTGCCGATGGGCCGGGACACCCACGTGATGCACGAGCACACGGCCTGGGCCTTCACCGAACCCGGTCTGTACTGCCTGAACCTCGAAGTCAGGGTTCGCGACCTCGACGGTGCCGAACACAGCGCCGATGGACAGCTCACCGTCGCAGTCGGCGACGGCGTACGCCTGGCCGAAACGACCCCCTGCGCCTGGGACACCGAAACGCCAGCTCCCCTCGGCCCGCTGCCCGACATCGCCGCAACCGACGCGGAAGGCGAGGTGCTGAGCGCGGACAGATTCGATCTCGTCCCCTACCTGACGAACGGCGAGCTCGTCGCGGCCGCCTCCGTGCGCGGGCCGATCCTGCACGGCGAGCACCGCTTCCTCGACCCGGAGACGGTGGTCGTCTCCGGCAACACGTCCCAGCTCACCGGAGCCGGCCGCGTCTGGCAGATCGGCCCCCGGCACGCCTGGCAACACCGATACCTCGACACCGACGACATCATCGGCGACCCGACGCTGAGCCTCGGCGAAGTCGATGGACCGGGAGACATGTGGTTCGCCCGGATCGAGTACGGCGGGAATCTCGCGGGCAATCTCGCAGACATCGGCACTCGCGACGGCGATCCTTCCTCGACCTCGTTGTGGCCGGGATGGGAGAACGACGTACGGACGCAGTTCTCTGCGGCTGGTGTCTACTGCGTCCCCCTGATATGGACGGCGCAGCTCGCCGGGGGCGGTAGCACGTCTGTCACCAAGACACTGACGTATGTGGTCGGGGCGACGGTGCCCGGCAGCGCGGACTACGTCGATCGTTCGTCGGTGCAGTTGTGTGCCGACGGCGGCGAAGGCAGCGACCCCGGAGACGGCGAGGAACCGGGCGGCGAGGAACCGGGCGCGCCGGAGTGGGATGTGCCGAACGGCACCCTGACGGAGTCGGGCGCGACGATCCTCAACACGGGTCACGTCGACATCGCATCGCTGATCTCGGGTGGCGTGCTGGATACCAAGGTCAAAGACACCACGGAGTCCACGACGGCGACCTGGCGTGAGCCGGAGGAGACGGTGCTGCAACTGCTTCCGTCCTCGGAAACGGTGATCGAGTCGGACGCGCAGGCATTCCTCGGACCCATCGGGCAGCCGATCTGGCAGGTCACTGAGACACAGCAGACCGGCTTGCTCTGGCCCGGGTGGTCAACGGAAGAGATCCCCGACGCAGCGACGAGCACGGGATTCGACTGGAGACTGAACGCGGTCGAGGGACCCGGTGAGTTTGTCTTATACGCCTCCGACCCGGTCGACCTAGGACAGAGCATCGTGCTGTTCAACACGCGCGACGGCCTGCCCGACACGACGGACATCCCCAAGCGCATTCACGCGCACGGGTCATGGGCTTTCAGCGCCGAGGGCGTCTACTGCCTCGACTTCGACAGGTCCACGACACTGCCGTCCGGCGAGGTCGCGTCTGACCGGTTCACCGTGACCGTGGCGGTCGGACAAGTCGACGTCAAGGGGATCGACCCCGCCGATTGCTTCGCCACACCCGACGACCGACCCGCGGAGCCCGACTCGACGCCGATCCCGGTGGGCGATCTGAATGAAGCGAACGCCGGGGGCGTACAGGTGCTTGGCGGTGCCGATGGCTTCACAGCGGGTCAGTTGGTGACGGTCCAGGTCGACCAGGCTCGTGCCGGTCAGTGGGTGTCGGTGTGGGTTGATGACGTGTCCTGGCTGGGCTGGGTTCAGGTCGGCTCGTCGGGGGCGATCCAGGTGCGTCTGCCTGCCGATGCCGCGGTTGGTTCCCACGTCTTGGTAATCAAGGACCGCGACGGTGCCCTGATCGGGTGGGACTCGTTGAGCGTCATCCCGGCTGACGACCCCGGTGACGGGAGCGACCCGGGCGGTCCAGGTGACCCTGGCGAGGAGCCTGGGCCCGAGCCTGCGCCCGATGCGGTGTGGGATGTCGCGAACGGCACGGTGAACGAGGCTGGTGCGACGGTGCTGAACAACGGCCATGTGGACATCGCGTCGCTGGTGGAGGGTCGGTCGTTGCCGACGCGGATGAAGGACACGACGATGTCCAACGACCCGACGTGGCGCGATCCGGCGGAGACAGTACTGCAGTTGCTGCCGAGCTCGCGGACGACGGTGCCACAGGGTAGCCAGTGGGCGTTCCTCGGCTCGCCGGGCAGCCCGTTCTATCAGGTAGCCCAGCGTGCGCAACCGGGGCTGCTTTGGCCCGGTTGGTCGACGGAGGAGATCCCGCCGTCGGCGACGAGGGAGGGTGTGGCATGGCGGCTTAGCGACGCGACAGGGCCGGGCGAGTTCATTCTTTACCAGACGGGCGCGTTCGGGGTGCCGCAGGTGCTGTTCAACACCCGTGATGGGATCACCGCGGCGGATGCGTTCGAGATCCCGAAGCTGACGCACGCGCACGGTTCGTGGGCGTTCAGCGCGCAGGGCAACTACTGCCTGGCGTTCGAGCGGTCCGCGACCCTCGCGTCGGGGCAGGCGGTGTCGGACGGGTTCGTTCTGGCTATCGCGGTCGGCCGCGCCGACGTGATGCGGGTCGACCCGGCGGCGTGCTTCACCGCCCCGGATGACCAGCCCGCGGACCCGGATCGGACCCCGATCTCCGAGGATGACCTGACGGATGCGAATGCGGGTCCGGTGCGGGTGCTGGACAAGGCGGCGGGATTCATCTCGGGCCAGCTGGTGAGTGTGCAGGCCGGTGCGGCGCACGCAGACGAGTGGATGTCGGTGTGGCTGCACTCTGACCCGGTCTGGCTGGGATGGGTGAAGA
>JAITLE010000100.1 GCA_031278075.1 Bifidobacteriaceae bacterium
GGGGTCTTGTCGGGACTCTATGGGGCCAACGCGGCGCCAAGGATCTTCGGCCCGGCCGAGGCTGGGAACATGATCGGCTTCGTCGTGATGGGTTCGGCTCGCGGCGCGACGCTCGGGCCAGCTTGCTTTGGGCTCATGTACGACGCCTTCGGCGACTACACCGCCGTGCTCACGGCGATGGGCGTGCTCTTGGTGGTTTGCATCGCCCTCAACGGATGGCTGTTCTCCAAGCGAAGCCAAGACGGCATCGGCAGCCTAATCGCCGCGCAGCAAACGGCGCAATAGGGTGCGGACAGGTGCCCGAAGTGTTCCTGTCAGCGCATGCGCCGGGCGGACAAGCCAAGATCGAGAGCGGAAGGAGCCGCTGCGACAGCCTGGCCTGCGGGCAGAACCGAGCGGACTCCCGAGTCCGACACGCTCCGCTGTCGTGCGCTGACGACGGTCCAGCCTCCTCCCTGGGCAGAGCCTCACCCCCCGAGATGCGGATGACGGCTCGGAGGGCAGCCTTGCCGACATCGGACCGCGAGACGCCATCGGTCGCGCACCGCGCCGCGCGAGTTTGTGCCCGCAGTCCGAACGCGCCCATGTCTCAGGTTGGCTACGGCATGACGCCAGGCGAGCGCGGGGCAGATCACAGGCTTGGCGAACGGGCCGTGGCCGAGGTCTCGCGGGGGATGTCCGGGATGCCGGCCGCCCGTAGAGCGCAGTTGATCCAACTGGGCACGCCGGGACTACCACCCGCGAAGGCCGCTGCGTTGCTGCTGCCGAGAACTGCGCGCTGGATATGACCGAGGCGGAACGTTGGACCCTGGCCACACCTCGGTGTGGCCAGGGCGATGATGTGACTCGCCGGGCCGGATTGTTGTCAACGTCCGTTGCGGGTCGAGCCGGGTGCCGCGTTTTTGCGCTGAGCGCCGTGTTCTGAGGGGTCCTTTGGCACCGGCGGCGTTCGACTGGTTGGAGGTCATTGTTGTTGAGGCGGGCACGGGTTGGTTGACTCATCGTGACCAGAATCTGACTGATCCGGGCAGGCCGGGCCGGGTGGTGGTGTTGCTGCCGAACACCCCTTGAGGGTTGGCGCCGGAGGGGGAGATGACGGTCACGAGGGTGTTTTACCGGCCTCTGTTTGTCCTTCAACACCTCCGGTGGGCTCGCCCGGACCGGTTGGCCGACGAGTGGGCGTCGTGGTGGTGCCTCGACCAGGCGGTTCCCTCTCGTGTTGTCCGGGTCGGGGCGGACCGGTTGGCCCGAGTTGGTGGATTTGGCCGGCAGATTGGCGCGGGGCGCCGCCGCGGGTGGCATGGGCGCCCGTTATTGGGCGGCGGCTGGGTGGGCGTTGGGGGTGATCGGCGGTGTCCCGTCTTTGACAGCCTGATTCCTCGTTCTGCTTATGACGAATCGGTGACAGTTTCCGGCTGAGAACGAACGGCCGGCGCCCCCGGCAAGGGACCACCGGCCGTCTGAACTGGCCTCAGCACTCCAATCGAGCTTCCACGCGGCGTCAGAGGGTTCTCTCCGTCTAACGTGGGGCGCGTGAAGCAGCTCTTCGACACCCACTCCGGCAACGAAGAACTCGCGACGCTGTCGCGAGAACCGACGTGGAGCGGCAACCTGGTCGTCATGGCGCGGGTAAAGACCGGCGAGGCCCGGGGGTTCTACCCGCTGCTGGTCGCCAAGCAGCGCTACGCCTTCAAGATCGGCTGCTCCCACATCTGATCGGATGGGTCCCACGAGCCGCGCGCGCGTCCGTCCAGCACCGGCGCGATGAAGCGCCGCATCAGCGCGAGGGCCGCCTCCACGCTGGCGTGGGCTGCGGCCGGCGGGGTGCGGGCCGCGAGTCTTGCGTATCCAACGCCCCAGGTCGGTGGCACCGCGAACGTCTGCGGCATGGGCAGGCCCCTCAGGTGGCATTCGGTGGCGAGGGCCTCGCGAACATCCTCGGCGCGAACCGTCTGCGTCAACGCCAGCACCACCAAGTCGACCAGATCCTTTTCGCGGCTCGACGGTCTTCCCCGGTAGTCGGCCACTGTCGCTGTCACCTTGTCGGCGATCTGGTTGGCGACCGGATACAGCCGGTACGGGAAGACCACCAGCCTGGCCAGCGGCAGTCTGTTGGCTGGCTCCGCCTCGACCACGCCCACAGATGCGAACACCGACGCCGCGAGGTCCACCTGGATCGGATGGAGCGATTTCAACCCCAGGCTCGCGTCGAAAACCACATGGTAGCCGTCTACGTTGGGCTGATTGTCGCCTCCTCCGATCGGGGTGTGGAAGTGGTAGGCGAAGGAGAAGAAGTCCCCCAGATCCGCGGCGGCCAGACGCCGGAGCTCCAAGAGCGATTCGTCCTTGTCGCGACCCTCCCGGTACAAGGCGATGTCTTGGGTGCGGCGAGTGTTCGCGACCCGCGCCAGCATTCCTGCGCCGCCCTTGATGACCCACGCCTCATCGGTTCCGTCCGCGAACACCCGGCACAGGAACCGGTCGTGGTGCGCCTGCCGGATGATGTCTTCGACCTCGCGGGTCGGATCGGCTTCGTGAGCGCGCTTGGCGGCCTGCTTGATCGCTTGCTCCACGGCCCGCCAACCGGCATATCCGCCGTCAACGCTCACTCCGCCTCCACCTACGTCGTCACCGGGGCGCGGCCGAGGCGGGCCGCGACCAGCGGGCCGAGCGGGCCATCGGCGATGGCCGCCGCCACAGTCTGCGGATCGCGGCCCGCCAGCCGCTCCAACTTCGCCCACATCCCCGCTCCGTCCCCGCGCGGCAGGCCGTGCCGCGCCGCGAATGGGGCCAGCAGCTCGGCGATCCGCCCCCGGTCCACGTTCGCGGCGTCGCGCGCCACCTGTCTGACCAGGCTCAGATCCGTCCACGCCTCGACGAGATCCGCCATCGTCCGTTCCACCGTGGTCACCGGCAGCCCCTCCCGCCGCGTCACGTCCTCGGGCGCGAGTCGGCGCACCCTGAGCACGATGCCGTCCCGCCTGGTCTTGCGCCGGCGCGGCACCGTGAACTCGTACGGCTCGGGGACGAGCGCTCCCACACCGTGCAGATACGTGGCAGCGGCACCCGACACGACGGCATCGGGCACCGGCTGGCGAACCCGTTCCCCGGCCGCAACGCGGGGGCCGGTCTCGACGAACGCGATCCGTAGCCGGTCGAACCGGTCGCTTGGCGCTCCCGCGTCCCTGTACACGCCCTGGGCCACGCGCTCCAACAGGCCCTGGGCGGCCAGGCGGGACAGCCACAGGCGGGACACACCGGCGCTCTGCGCTTGGGCCGTCCCCACCACCCCGGTCCTCGAAGTCGACTACGACACGATCTAGGGGCGCGCGGGATGATCGAACTCAATGTGGCGAACGGCGTGGCGGAGATCCTCCTCGCGAACCCCGCCAAGCTGAACACGCTCTCGGAGGCGGCGGTGGGCCGGCTCGACCAGGCCCTGGCCGCCGCAGAGCAGGCCTCCGCCCGCGCCCTGGTGTTGCGCGGCGAGGGCCGGGCGTTCTGCGCGGGCCGCGACATAAGCGCGGTGGATCCCGCGGCGGACGATGCCGCGCGGTACTTGGACGGCATCGTCCAGCCTGTGCTGCGCCGGCTCTCGGAGTTCCCGGCGCCGACCTACGGGGTGGGCCACGGCGCCTGCCTGGGGGTGGGGCTGGGGCTGCTGATCGCGTGCGACGTGGTCTACGTGGCGGACGACGCGGCGATCGGCTCGCCGTTCGGGAACCTGGGCGCGGTGCTGGACTCGGGCGGCCCCCGGATCCGGCTACAAGGATTCGATGTTGACGGCGGCTGCCGAGGCCGCCAGGCGAGTCAAGTCCTTCGGGTCTCCGGTGAGGACCAGCCCACCGCCCCTGATAACACCGACTGCCACGACAGACGCGTCGACGTGGTGGGCCGAGCCGAGGCCGGCCGAAGCGAGCAGGCGGCCGATAAGCTTGGCCAAGGCACGGTCCGTGTCGCCCACCTGGATGGCTCCGTGGCGTCCCAACACGGCATCGACCCTCTGGTTCCACCCCCCGCTGCGGTAGAGTTCCGCCAGGCATGCCGCTGGAACAAGCACCGCGGCGCCTGCGCCAGCTGCGGCGGCCAATGCGGCGTGGACCCGCCGCAAAGCGCGCGAATCGCGCCGATCAGCTAATACACTGAACGCTTCCGCGTCCAGGACCAACACGCTCACCTCAGGGTTTGCCTGTAACGCTGAACCAGGCCCGGATCCGGCGGCCCAAGCTGCGCATCCAGTTCTCCTAACAGCTCTGCCAGGGCTGACCTGGCCTTACGGCGACCGATCTCCTCCTTCAGGATCTGATTCACCTCACCCGACAGGTTCGACTGGTCGAAGGCGGCCGCCACGTCCCGGTCCAGAGTCAGCGTGCGGCGTTCCTTATTTGCGCTCATACCAGAATAATACTCGAATACGCGCAGCGTCCTCGAGGATTGACCCGTGGGATCGGCCCGGGCGGCGGCATCGCCACGTGAGTGATGTGCCATGGTCGGGGCGCGGCCTAACGGCTGGCGGGCAGCGGCGTCAGCCGCTCGGGGCGGCCCGCCAGCGCCGCCGCCAGGTCTTGGAACAGCCACGGCCGGCCCAGGCAGCCCCGGCCCACCACCACCCCGTCGCAACCGGTCTCGCGGAGCATGCGCGCGGCATCGTCCGCCTCGAAGACGTCCCCGTTGCCGAGCACCGGGATGGTCTTCACAGCTTCCTTCAACTGCTTGATCAGGCTCCAGTCCGCCCGCCCCGAGTAGTGCTGCGCAGCGGTCCGCGCGTGGAGCGTGCAGGCGGCCGCGCCCGCCTGCTCGGCGCCAACTCCGACATGGCGCGCCAGCAATCTGAGTAGGCCGGAGGAAGCGGCCAAGCTAGAGAGCAGCCCGCTCCGGGGTTCGGCGCGAAATCGTCTCCACGCCCTCGAGGCGCGCCAGCCAAAGCTGGATCGCATGGCGGCCGCCCCCCGCCATCTGCGGCAGCGGGGCCCAGTAGACTCGTCTCACATCAGAGCAGGGGCCAGGAATCAGGAGTCTCGTGAGGAAACGACCAGGCCGGCCGCTTTGCGGTCGAATGTGTAGGTGGTTGCGCATCTGGCACGGGTGCCGGACCGCGCGATCACGGCATCGGCCAGATCTACGCCCTTGGACGTGGCGTCGGACAGAGCCGAGATGAGCAGCTCGGCGTCCTCGACAACGATTTCGGGTGCCCGCAGTAACTGCGCCACGAAACCAAGCACTTGAGCCGCAGGGTACTTGTAGCCCTGACGCAGCACCCAAACGGTCTCGATCACGGTGACCAAGCTCACATACGCGGGGTCCTTAGGAGTGGCTTGAGCCAACAGCTCCTCAACGGCCGCGCGTTGCGTGGGGCTGTCGCCATCAACCAGGTGGCGAACGAGCACGTTTGTGTCGAGGCCGATCACAGGCCA
>JAITLE010000168.1 GCA_031278075.1 Bifidobacteriaceae bacterium
CGACTAAGAGGCGGGTCCGGGTCACTGCCAAAACGGTCAGATGCCGGCCGATCGTCCCGTTGCCGAACGCCACATCCGGGTGCACGTAGAACGCCTCGACCGGCTCGCCGCCAAGCGAGGCGTCGACGACGTCCCCGAGGATCTCAGGGAAGTAGCCGACGGCGACGAGCTGGGCGCGGAGGTCCTGGTGTTGAATCATGAAACCATCCTGCCACCTACCCCGGTGATAACCATTTTGACCTGTGCACGCCCGAATAAGCGGCTATCGTGAAGCGGCGGAGCAAACCAGAGGGGAGCACATGGCGCCAAGAGCCGACCGCGGCCGAGAAGACTCGACGGCCGTGTTGGAGGGGCAAGTCAGCGAGATCGACGTGTCGCAGGAGATGTCCAGGTCCTTCCTCGAGTACGCGTATTCGGTCATCTACGCCCGGGCCTTGCCTGACGCGCGGGACGGACTCAAACCCGTGCAGCGGCGGATTCTGTTCCAGATGGCGCAGATGCGCCTGTTCCCGGACCGGCCGCACGTCAAGTCGGCGCGGGTGGTCGGCGACGTCATGGGGCGTCTCCATCCACATGGGGACACCGCGATCTACGACGCGCTGGTGCGGTTGGCGCAGCCGTTCTCGCTGCGCCTGCCTCTGATCGACGGGCACGGCAACTTCGGGTCGCTCGACGACGGGCCGGCCGCTCCCCGCTACACGGAGGCGCGCCTCGCGCCCGCCGCTGTGGCGATGACGGACGGATTAGACGAGGACATGGTGGACTTCGTCCCGAACTACGACTCATCCACCACCCAACCCTCGGTGCTGCCCGCCGCGATCCCGAACCTGCTGGTCAACGGCGCCGCGGGCATCGCAGTCGGGATGGCCACCAACATGCCGCCACACAACCTGGTCGAAGTCTGCGCGGCGGCCCGCCACCTGTTGGGCCACCCGGAGGCGACGCTGGCGGACTTGATGCGTCTGCTGCCGGGGCCGGACCTCCCGGGCGGGGGAAAGATCGTCGGCCTGGCCGGGATCCGGGAGGCTTACGAGACCGGACGCGGCACGTTCCGGACCCGTGCCACGGCTCACGTCGAGAAGGTCACCGCGCGCCGCCACGGGATAGTGGTCACGGAGTTGCCGTACCTGGTCGGGCCCGAGAAGGTGATCGAGAAGATAAAAGACCAGGTGCAGGCGCGGCGTCTGCAGGGCATCTCGGGGGTCACGGACCTGACGGACCGCAAACGCGGGCTGCGCCTGATGATCGAGGTGAAGTCGGGTTTCAACCCGGAAGCCGTGCTGGGCGAGCTGTACCGGCTGACGCCGATGGAAGACTCATTCGCGATCAACAACGTCGCGTTGGTCGAGGGCCGTCCGCTGACGCTGGGTCTCAAGGCTCTCCTGCGGGTGTTCTTGGACCATCGCCTGGAGGTGGTCCGCCGCCGCACCGCCCACCGCCTGCGTCAAGCGCGCGAACGCCGCCACCTGGTGGAGGGGCTGTTGATCGCGGTGTTGAACATCGACGAGGTCATCCAGGTGATCCGCGCCTCCGACGACACGGCGGCCGCCAAGAGCCGGTTGATGCTCGTGTTCGAGCTGAGCGAGGCCCAAGCCGACTACATCTTGGAGCTGCGGCTGCGGCGCTTGACGAAGTTCTCCCGGTTGGAGTTGGAGGCGGAGTCCGACCAGCTGGCGCGGGATGTGGCTCGGCTCGAGGCGGTCCTCGCCTCTGACGTTGAGCTGCGTTCGGTGGTGGACGGCGAGTTGGCGGACGTCGCCGCCCGCTTCGGCGACGCGCGGCGCACGGTGCTGCTCGAATCCGATGGCGCCGACCCGTCTGGTGGCGCACGCGGCACGGCCTCGGCTGGGCGAGGCGCCGCGCTCGAGGTGGCGGACACGCCTTGCTGGGCGGTCCTGTCCGCGACCGGGCTCTTGGCGCGCACCGCCGAGGAGACGGCGCCCAGCCGCGTTGGGCCCAGGGCCCCGCACGATGCCGTCCGGTCGGCGGCGCCCGCCACCACCCGCGGCGACGTGGCCGCGATCACCAGCCGCGGCCGCGCGCTGCGGATCTCTTGCTTGGACTTGCCGGCTCTGCCCGCGGCCGCTGGGGCGCCGTCGCTGGCGGGGGGCGCGCCCGTCAAGGAGCTGTTCGATCTGGCTGAGGGCGAGACGGTGGTCGGGTTGGCCTCGCAGTTGCCGGGCGCGGCGCCGCTGGCGCTCGGCACCGCTCAGGGCGTGGTCAAGCGTGTCGCCCCGGGCGACGCGCCGGCCCGGGGCGACCAGTGGGAGGTGATCGGGTTGCGGGCGGGCGACAGGGTGGTCGGCTGCGGCGCGGCCGGGGACGACGCGTGGCTCGTGTTCGTCACGTCGGACGCGCAGTTGCTGCGCTTCCCCGCGGCTCAGGTGCGACCGCAGGGACGCGCGGCCGGGGGCATGGCTGGCGTCAAGCTGGATGTGGCGGCGCAGGCGGTGTTCTTTGGCGCGATCGCCGTGCCGGATGACGCGGTTGTCGCGTCCGTCGCCAGCTCATCGCGGGCCCTGCCTGGTGTGGACTTGGGCTCCGCGAAGGTCACGCCGCTCGCGGCATATCCGGCGAAGGGCCGAGCCACCGGCGGGGTGCGTTGTCAACGCTTCCTGAAAGGCCAGGACTCGTTGAGCCTGGCGTGGGTCGGGGCGGCGCCGCCCCGGGCGGTGTCCGCCGCCGGCAAGCCCGCCGCGCTGCCTGAAGCCGATCAGCGACGCGACGCCTCAGGGACGCCGCTGCGGCAATCGGTCTGGGCGATCGGCTAGACGGGAGGGCTAGACGGGAGGGCTAGACGGGACGGCTAGACCCGGCGGCTGGGCGGGACGGCTAGAGGGGACGGCTGGGCGGGACGGCTAGACCCGGCGGCTGGGCGGGACGGCTAGAGGGGACGGCT
>JAITLE010000183.1 GCA_031278075.1 Bifidobacteriaceae bacterium
GGCGCCGGGACCGCGGGTGTGACCGGGACCGACGCCGGGACCGCGGGTGTGACCGGGACCGACGCTGGGACCGCGGGTGTGACCGGGACCCACGCCGGGACCGCGGGTGTGACCGGGACCGACGCCGGGACCCACGCCGGGACCCACGCCGGGACCGACGCCGGGACCGCGACAAGGATCGCCAGGGCGTTCTTGATCCCGAGCGACTCCGAGACCACCAGCGAAGCTGGGATCGGGGCGGATGCGGCCGAGCCCGCGAGCGCCACACTGGCCCAACTGGAGCACGCTGGCGAGGCAGCCGACGCGAACGTCACCGACCCGAACGTGGAGCGGCGGGCGGGCGGTCGGCATCGTGCGCCGGGACGCCGTTCCACCAAGGCTGAATCCGGCCCATGGGGGGTCCGTCTCGCCAAAGACGTCGCCTTCGTGGTGGTCACGGCGATCATCCTGTCGTTCCTGCTGAAAACCTTCCTGATCCAGTCGTTCTACATCCCGTCGGAATCGATGGAGCCGACGCTGGAACTGGACGACAGGGTCGTGGTGACGAAGCTCGCGCCAGGGCTGTTGGATGTCAACCGCGGGGACATCGTGGTGTTCCGCGACCCGGGCCACTGGGTCAGCCAACGCTCCTTGGAACCCGAGGCCGGGGCGGTCACAGGGTTCTTCCGCTCTGTGGCGCAAGCGATCGGGCTGGCCCCGTCCGACTCGACGGATTACCTGATCAAGCGGGTGATCGGGGTCGCCGGGGATCATGTGGCGTGCCGCGGCCAAGGAGCGCCGGTGACCGTCAACGGCGTGGCGCTCGACGAGCTCTACATTTATCCGGGGGACGTGCCGTCGATTGACGCGTTCGACGTGATCGTGCCGCCGAACGCGGTGTGGGTGATGGGCGACCACCGCTCCCGATCCGCGGACTCGCGCTCCCACCAGGACGGCGCGTTGAATGGGGCGGTCTCGTTGGACCTGGTGGTGGGCGTGGCGCAGGTGCGCTCGTGGCCGTTCAACCGGATCGACCTGCTGCGCAACCCCGGGACCGTGTTCGAAGACGTGCCGAATGAGAGTGGAGGCTAATGAGCGCCGAAGACCTAGAGGCCTATGAGGCCGATGCCGAGTTGTCCCTTTACCGGGAGTACCGCGACGTGGTCAACCTGTTCGGCTACGTCGTGGAGACCGAGCGCCGGTTCTACCTCGCGAACCAAGTGGATCTGCAGGTCCGATCGGCTGGCGGCGAGGTGTTCTTCGAGGTGAGCATGGCCGACGCGTGGGTTTGGGACGTCTACCGGTCGGCGCGGTTCGTGCGTTCCGTGCGGGTGGTGACGTTCCGCGACGTGAACATCGAGGAGCTCTCGAAAGCGGATATCGAGTTGCCCTGAACGAGCGGCTGGACGGCGAGGTCAAAGGGTGAGCACGTTGCGTGGCGGAGCGCGGCACAGCGTCGCGGGGCACGATGCCGTCCGGCAGGGCCCCGTTCCGCTGCCCCTCGAGCTGGCGCTGACCGCGCTGGCGGTGATCGTGGTCGCCTTTGGGCTGAAGACGTTCGTGATGCAGTCTTTCTACATCCCGTCGTCCTCGATGGAGGACACCTTCTTCGCCGACGACAGGATCGTGGTGTCCAAGCTGGCGCCGGGCCTGCTGGATGTCCACCGCGGCGACATCGTGGTGTTCCGCGACCCGGGGGGCTGGTCCTCCAACCATCCGGTGGCGAGCGAGAGCGGGTTGGTCGCGTGGTTGCACGGCGCCGCGCAGGCGTTGGGGCTGGCGCCGGAGGAGGCGGACGATTTCATCGTCAAGCGAGTGATCGGCGTGGCTGGGGACACTGTGGCGTGTTTGGGGCCTGGCGCGCCGGTCACAGTGAACGGGCAGCCGTTGGATGAGACCTATCTGAAAGAGGGCGTTTGGCCGTCTGAAATGGCCTTCAGTGTTGTGGTCCCGCCAGACTCGCTCTGGGTGATGGGGGACAACCGCGCGAGTTCGTGGGATTCGCGGTACCACCAAGACTCAGCCCTCGGTGGCGCGGTGGCTTTGGATCGGGTGGTCGGGGTGGCCAACTTGCGGCTGTGGCCGCCAGGCCGGTTCGCGATCCTGCGCAACCCTGGGGCGGTGTTCGAGTATGTGCCTGAGCTGCCCTGAGCTGCGCTGAGCCGGACCCGGGTTGGTCGGTAGGGGATCGCGTTCGGGGACGGGCGGGCGGGCGGCGGGGCGCTGACCTGCCAAGACGCGGAGTGGCTGGGGGGTTAGTCTTGCTGGCCCGAGCGGGGGTGCGCCTGCGCGTAGGCCGCCCAGAGACGTTCGGATGTGACGTGTGTGTAGCGCTGAGTGGTCGCCAACGAGGAGTGCCCGAGGATCTCTTGGACGGATCTGAGGTCTGATCCGCCCTCGAGGAGGTGAGTGGCGGTTGAGTGCCGCAGCCCGTGGGGCGCCAACGCGCCGATGTCGGCGGCGACGGCTAGACGGCGCACGGCTTCGCGGGCCTGGCGCACGCCGAGCCGTCCGCCGCGCGCGCCGAGGAACAACGCGGTCGGGTGGACCGGTCCACGTGCCTCGTGCAGCACCACCGGTCGCCCTGATGCCGTCCAGGTCGCCAGAGCCGCGGCCGCCGGTCGGCCGAACGGCACCACACGCTCCTTCGAGCCCTTGCCTGACACCCTGATGAGCCGCTCTTCGTGGTTGACCGCGGCCAAATCCAGGGAGACAGCCTCCGCCACGCGCATCCCGGTCGCGTAGATCAATTCGGCCAGCGCGTGGTCCCGTTGCGCGATCGCTTCCCCTTCCATGGCAGCTTGCCGCGCCACGTCGAGCAGCCGGGCGGCCTCAGCGCGCGTCAGCACCCGCGGCAGGTGCGGCTGCGGCTGGGGCAGCCGCAGCCGGATGGACACGTCCACCCGGGTCAGCCCTTGCCGGAACGCCCAGTTCATGAACCGCTTGATCGCGGACCCATGCCGTGCCATCGACGACCGCGC
>JAITLE010000226.1 GCA_031278075.1 Bifidobacteriaceae bacterium
AGTCCCCGCTTGACTAGCTGAGGGCCTACAAGCCCGACTCGGCCGGAATCCGGTCCGCGCTGATGCGGCGCCGGAACACGTAGATCGACCAGGCCTGGTAAGCCAGGACGATCGGCACCAAGCAGACCGCCACCCAGGTCATCAGCTTGAGCGTGAGCTCGCTCGAAGCCGATGCGTTGATCGGCTGGCCGCTGATCGTGGCGCCGGGATCGAACTCCGCCAACGGCGTGTGCGACTCGAGCAGACCCAGGGTCACCAACGCGTCGAGGGCCTCATTGGCGGCCTTGATCCGGCCGTTCAAGTTGGCCAGGCCGTCGCTGTTCTCCCACGCCGTGCCGTTGACGATCGCTGTCACGTCAGTGTCAGCCGCGAACGTGGCAGTGTTCGTGTCGTCGGCGACGGCCTGCAACGTCGCCACCACTTCGACGTTCACGATCTGATCGACGCTCTTCTTGATCTCTTCGACCACCACGTCGACGCTGCCCTGAATGTGCGGCACCAACGCCTCGACCGTGATCTGCAAATGCGGGACCAACGCCTGGACGGTCCGGGCGACCTCGGTCGCGACGGCGTTCGCGGGCAAGCCCGCGATCGTGGCCGCAGCGAGGTCGTCGAGCCCGATGGCGCCGGCTTGGAGCTGCAGGATCGCGTCCTTGTTCGCTTGGACGCCTTCGACAACCGCGACCAGGGTGGCCTCAGTCGGCTCGATCCCGAGCCTGGCCAGCGTGATCGCCACCGCGGTCAGCACGTTCTCTGTCGAGATCACCTTGGCGGCGGGGAACTCCCCCTGCGCCACGTCGGCCAAGATCCCGACTGTGAGCTGGACCGCGAGGTCGCTGATCTGATCATCGGCGACGTCTGTGCCGACGGTGGCGATGTCGACCGCTCCGGCCGCCGCGAGGGCGCCGACCCGAGCGAAGGTGATGTCCACGACGGTCTTCACGTCGGCATCAGGGATCACCTGCGCCGCCGGGAACGTTCCCGTGGCCACGTCCTGCAGCACCCCGACAGTGAGGTCCTTCGCCAGGTCGCTGGCCTCGACGCCGACACCCACCTGCGTCAGATCGACCGCGCCGGCCGCCGCGGCGGCCCCCACGCGGGCGAACGTGGCGCTCACCACTGCCTCGACCCCGGCTGCCGGGATGACGCCGATGGCGGGGAAGGCCCCGTCGCGGACATTCTCGAGGATCGCCGGGGTGAGCGCCTCAGACCAGCCCTTGGCCCAGTCGGAGGCGACGGACGTGTCCGGGATGCCGCCGTTCGCGCCCACCCGGCCGACGGTGGCGACCACCGCCTGCTCGATGCGCTCCTGCGGCAGGAACCCGAAGATGGGGTAATCGCCAACTGCCACGCTCTCAAGGATGTCGTGCGTGACCCGCTCGGCCTCGGCGCCCTCTTGCGCAGGAGTGCTCGGCAGGCCGCCCGCGGCCACCCGATCGAACGTGATGTTCACCACGTCCTCCAGGTTGACGCCGTCGCTCATGTCCACGCCGTAGGTGGCCTCGCTGTTCGCGACGCCCAGCACCACCGCGCCCACGATCGGGTCCGCCACCGCGTCGCCCTTGAGCTTGACGTTGGAGCCGTTGATCACGTTCGGGAACAGCGCCGCGAAGATCGTCACGACCGCCGCGAGCAGCGCCACCGTCATGGAGGTGAACGCCAGGCCGAACCGCTTGCCCAGCGTGGTGAGCACCACCACGATCAGCGCGACAGCCGCGACAGCGATGCCGATCCAGATCAGCAGCGTCGGGTGGTTCAGGCCGGCGAACTTCAAGCCCAGCCAAACGACCCACACAGCAGACAGCACAGTCGCCGCGATCGACAGCTTCGGCGCCAGGCTCTCCGCCCGTTGCCGCACGATGCCGTCCGTCTTCAGCGAGAGGAAGATCGCGCCGTGCGCCAAGAACAGCGAGGCGGTCACCAGGCCGCCCAGCAGCAGGAAGCCGCCGTGCGCGAAGACCAGATCGAAGAAGGTCCCCGCGTAGAGGATCTTCGTCGAGCCGAGCTGCGTCGGGTCGACATAGGCCTTGACACCCGCCACCAGGTTGGCGAACGCGACGCCCCACAGGATCGCGGGGATCCACGACCCGAGGATGATGCACCAGTCCCAAACCTTGCGCCAGGTGTCCGAGTTGATCTTGCCGCGGTACTCGAAGGCGACCGCGCGGATGATCAACCCGACCAGGATCAAGAAGAGCGGCAGGTAAGCCGCTGAGAAGAGTGTGGCGTACCACTCGGGGAAGGCCGCGAATGTCGCGCCGCCCGCCGTGAGCACCCACACCTCGTTGCCGTCCCACAGTGGGCCGATGGTGGACAGGAGCGCCCGGCGCTCGTTGTCCTTCTTGCCCACGAACGGCAACAGCATGCCGACGCCGAAGTCGAAGCCCTCAAGGACCAGGTAACCGGTCCACAGGACCGCGACCAGCGCGAACCACAGGAGCTGCAAGCCTGTGGGGCTCGCCGCCAGGTGGTGCAGGAGACCGACCAAACCGCCGGCGGTCTCTTCTGTGACATTGGGGTCGACGGCCGCTGCCGGAGCCAACGCGAGAATGTTACTCAACATGTCTGTTCCTCCTTAGCTCCGTCAGTACGAGAAGGTGAGGGGCCTGGACTCGTCATTGTCCGCCTTCACCTCCGGTATCGATTCTTCGATGTTCAACCCCTTCGCGACGTAGCGCTTCATGAGGTAGAACCACGCGATCGCCAAGATCAGATAGATCAGCGTGAAGGCGATCACAGTCAGCCAGATCGAACCCGCGCTCACGACCGGCGAGACCGCGGCCTCGGTGGAGAGCGACAGCTGCGTGTTCACGCTGCCGTCCAACAAGTGGGTCTCCGGATTCACGCCGACGATCGGGTAGACGATGAACGGCTGCCGGCCGATCTCAGTGAAGATCCAGCCGAACGCGCCGGCGATGAACGGCATCGGCAGCGACAGGATGGCCCAGGACTTCAGGAAGCCGGAACCGGAAAGACGCTTGCCGCGCAACGCCACCAACCCCACCACCGCCAACACAGCTGAGAACAACCCGAAGGCGATCATCAGCCGGAACGTCCAGAACGTCGCCTGCTGGTTGGGGATGAAGTTCAAGGCCTCAGCCTGCTCCGCGGTGAGGTCGCCCGCTTCGACGTAGGCCTTGTCGAGCGTCTTCTCAGCCACATCCATGCCGTTGACCTGGGCGCCCGTGTCACCCCACGCCAGCAGCGAGAGCAGCTTCGGGATCTCGATGATCCGGGTCACCGAATCCCCGTTCCCGGTGCCGTCGGCGTTCAACCGGCATTCGCCGAACGCCACGACCGTGAAGCCCGCGCCCTCGCCCTCACCGGGCGTGCCGCAGAGCAATTCGGCGGCCGCCATCTTGGTCGGCTGGATCTCGGTGATGACCTGGGCCTGATGATGGCCGGACAACACCAGCGAGACGCCGGCGATGACGACCGTCCAGCAGCCGATCACGCCCGCGCGCCGGTAGACGCTCGCGCCTTCTTCGTTGCCGGCCCGGGTGGCCTTGACCACCCACCAGATCGCGATGCCGGCCATGAAGGTGCCGGCCACCACGAACGAGGTGGAGATCGTGTGCCAGAAGGTGGACAGCGACAACTTGGAGAACAAGACCGCGACCAAGTCGTCCATCGCGGCGCGGTCCAAGCTCTCGTCGAACTTGGCGCCCACCGGGTACTGCATGAACGAGTTGGCGGCGAGGATGAAGAAGGCGGACAGGTTGACGGCGAAGGCCACCAACCAAATGGTCAGCAGGTGCACGCCCCGCGAGAGGCGGCCCCAGCCGAAGATCCAGATGCCCAGGAACGTCGACTCGATGAAGAACGCCGCCAGCGCCTCCATAGCGAGCGGTGCGCCGAAGATGTCGCCCACCATGCGCGAGTACTCGGACCAGTTCAAGCCGAACTGGAACTCCTGGACTATGCCGGTAACTATGCCCAGCGCGAAGTTGATCAGCAAGAGCTTGCCGAAGAATCGCGTGAGCCGGTACCACTCGTCCTTGCCCGTCTTGTGCCAGATGGTCTGGAGCAGGGCCACCAGCGGTGTCAGACCGATGGTGAGAGGGACAAAGATGAAGTGGTACACAGTGGTAATGCCGAACTGCCATCTGGCAAGGTCGAGTGCTTCCACGTGCACCTCCGCTTTGAGGTTGGATTCGGAATGGGACAAGGGATTTGGAATTATGGCAGGGAGGGGCTGCCCCCGCCCTGGTTTCACCGTAGGTCGGCAGTCGCCAAGATGATGGGACCTAGGTCCTACCATCTTCACAACTTCTGCCGATTCCTTCACGATACAAGCGCGTGAAAGACGGGTTTGACGTAAGACTACCCACCAAAACAAGCTTCCGGGAAGACCCTACGGGCGCCAGTCGCAGACCAGTCCACCCCGACCCGTCCGGGAAGGCGACGGGCCGGCCCCACGCCGCGCGCGGCACAATGGAGCCGGCGGCATCCGCCACCCGACTCACCAGCGACGTCGAAGGAGATCCATGCGCCAGCGCCCACCAGCGGCCGCCCCGCGCGCAGCCGAGCCCGCGTCGCTCTGGGACCGCCTCGAACCGCTCCTGGACACCGTCGAAAACCCCATGCAATACGCCGGCGGCGAGGTCAACTCCGTCGCGAAGAGCTGGAACCAGAGCGACCAGACCGCCCGTTGGGTCCTCGCCTACCCCGACGCGTACTCCGTCGCGGTCCCCAACCAAGGCGTCCAGATGCTCTATGAGATCCTCAACGAACGCCCCGACGCGTTGGCCCAACGGGCCTACGCCCCCCTGGTGGACATGGAGGCGGCCATGCGCCGCCACAAGATCCCCTGGTTCACCGTGGACGCCCACATCCCCGTGCGCGAATTCGACGTGATCGGGGTCTCACTGTCAACCGAGTTGGGCTACACCAACCTCCTGACCTGCCTGGACCTCGCGGGAATCGCGCTGCACGCCCAGGACCGCGCCGAAGACGACCCGATCGTGTTGGTCGGCGGCCACTGCGCGTTCAACCCCGAGCCGCTCGCGGACTTCATCGACGGCGCGGTGCTGGGCGACGGCGAGGAGGCGGTCGGGGCTGTCACGGACGGCATCGTGCGCTGGAAACGCGACGGGCGGCCAGGCGGACGCGACGGTCTGCTGGAACGTCTCGCCG
>JAITLE010000239.1 GCA_031278075.1 Bifidobacteriaceae bacterium
CCGACGTGCCGGCTTCGGACGGGAATCCAGCTGGCCGCGCCGAACTCGCCCGTGGCGCAGGCGGCTCCGGCCAAGACATCGATGTCGCAGCCGCATCGAGCAACGCCTCCACGGGCGAGGTAGCCTCGGCCGTGGACGTGTCGACCGAGCGGACGCCGAGTCGTTGCCGTTGTGTCAGCGAGATCGATCGGGGGCAGCGGAAGGATGTTGGCGGCAGGCTGGCGACGATGCCGAGTCTTCCGCATCGTTCACCTCGTTTCTAGGGCGCATCTCGCGTCGGGGGCGCCGGTTCTCCGTTCCCCTTGTTGCGAACGGTTAGCATAACCGTTAGCACCAATCATGGAGCCCTGAGCGCAGGCTGTCAAGTCGATAAGGAGGCTCGACGAGCCCGAGGCGCATGTCGCTCCTGGCATGTGGCAGCCACCGCCGCGAACGCGTCCATACCTCGACCTGCCTGGTGCTACAGCCGTGTTTCGGCTCCTGACCTGTGTTGGTGGTGGCCGAGTTGGGTTCGGTGTTGGTGTCTTCGGCGCCAGTTGGGCCAGTCGAGGACGTGTCGCGGGTGGTGCGGCGCGACGCCGGCGGTCAGCAGGCGGCGGACCTCGTTGACGGCGTGGCGGACAACTCCAGGATGGTCGGGGTCGCGGGCCCGCGCGGCGGCGGTGACGGCGACCAGCAGCGCGTAGGCCCAGCCGACCGGCTAGACCGGTTTCAGGGTCAGCTCGCGGTCTGCCGCCAAGGCGATCAAGTCCTCGTCGTGGCTGATCACCAACACCGCGGCGCCGGCCGCCGCGGTCTGACGGATCTGGTCGGCGATCGACCTCAGATGGCGGCGGTCCACGCCCGAGCTGGGCTCGTCGAAGACCACGATTCGCCGCCCGGCCACGCGGGCGGCCGCCACGACAAGGCGCTGCTGCTGCCCGCCGGACAAGGACAGCGGATGCCGCTCGGCCAGGTCGGCCAAGTCAAGCTCGGACAGCACGTCTGCCACGCTCGGGCCCGCCGGCGCACGTTCGGCCGCCAGCTCGATCTCGCCACGGACAGTGTCTGAGAACAGTTGACGCTGCACATCTTGCATCACGATGCCGCTGATCCGCTGCCTGGCGCGCCTCGACAAAGGTCGGCCCTCCAGGCGGACCTGACCGGGCGCCTTCTGCAACCCGACCACGATCCGGGCCAGAGTGGTCTTCCCCACGCCGTTCGGGCCGCGGATCGCCGCCACCTCGCCGATCGGGAACCACGCCCGGTCGACTCCGACCACCAGCTTCCCGCCCAGCCGGCATTGGACGCCATCCAACTCGAGGCCCGAGCCAACCCGGCCGTCCGGCGCCAATCCATCCGCGCCAGGCTCCACCACGCTGGCCCCGACCGCAGCGACCGGGGGCAGACACGCCGGACCCACGTCGCCACGCAGACCACGACGTTCCAACGCCGTCTCCCCAAGCGCTCGGAACTCATCCCCCGACCATTCCACATCCACGCAGCCATCCCGCAGCACCACCACGCGGTCCACCAAGTCCCGCAGGTAACGCAACCGGTGCTCAGCCACCACGATTGTCAACCCCGCCGCACGCGAACTGGCCAAGGTGGCGGCGAGCTGCCGCACGGCATCGGCGGCCAAATTGGAGCTCGGCTCATCCAGCAGCAACAACCGGGGGCGGTGGGCGCTGGCCGCGGCGATGGCGATCTGCTGCTGCAGCCCGCCTGACAGGCGGCTGAGACGGGCGTCCCTGGGCAGGGCCGAGGTCAACCCGGCGGCTGACTGCGCGACGCGGGCGCGGATCTCCGGGGGCGGGAAGCCGAAGTTCTCCATGGCGAACGCCAACTCCTCAGGCACAGTGTCGGTGAAAAACTGGCGCCTGGGGTGTTGCAAGACCGTGCCAGTGATCAGCCCCAGCTCATCCAGTTCCGCTTGGCGCGCGTCCAAGCCGCCGACCTCGACGCTCCCGGTCAGAGCCCCGCCGGCGTGGAAGTGCGGGATCAAGCCGTTCATCACTCTGAGCAGCGTCGACTTGCCGCAGCCGCTGGCGCCGCACAGCGCCACGAACTCACCCGGACCGACGCGCAGGTCCACGTCCCGCAAACTTGGCGCCTCGGCGTGGGCGTAGGTCCACGAGACGCCGTTCAAACGGATCACGTGAGCGGCCTCAGCTCCAGGCTGAGGACGGCTAGCGCCGCGAGCACAAGTCCGGCGGCGAGGTCCGCCGGGCCGAAGCGTGGTGGTGTCATCGCGGTGGGGCGCCGGCGCGATCCGAGCCCGCGGAGGATGGCTGAGGCCGAAAGATCCTCGCTGGCCCGCAGGCTGGCGGCGACCATCGGCACAGCGAACCGTTCCAGCGCGCGGATCGGGTGGCGGCCCAGCCCGCCGGCCCGGGCCAGGCCACCAAGCCGCATCGCGTCCACCACGGCTGCCGCCTCGCCCGCCACCACCGGGAAGAAACGCAGCATCACCGCCAAGGTCACGGCGATCGCCCGGGGCGCGTGGACCGCCCGCAGGGCGGCGCTCATGCCGGTCGGCGATGTCGTGGCGACCAGGTGGGCGGCGACGCCGACACTGGCGACGAACCGGATGCTGAACTGGCAGGCCAACGCGGTGACGAGAACCAACGGGCCCGGCAGCCACAGCGGCGCCAGCCATCCCCCGATCCACATGACGCCGCCGAGCCCTGCCAGCGCGGCGGCCCGCCGCCAAGCGCTCTCGACAAGGGCCAGGCCGACGCCCAGAGCCAACGCCGCCGGGGTGAAGATCAGGCCGTCGGGACTCATCACCGCCAAGGACACGATGACGACCAGCAAGATCTTGGCGCGCGGGTCCAGCCGGGCGTGTCGCCGCAGGGCGCCCCCGCCCCGGTCGGCGCGTCCGGCTGGCGGATCGACGCGTTGAGCTGGCACGCCCGGTCAGGCCAGGCCGGCGCGCGCGAAGTGTTTGCGCAGGGTCGCCGACCCGATCAAGCCGCCGGCGAACCCAAAGATCGCGATCGCCACAGCGAGCCCGCTAAGCAGCGGGGTGGTCAGCAGTTTGTCGGCGGCCTCGACGTAATCCGCTCCCATCGACTCCCATGTGGAGGTGGCGAAATACGCCTCTCGGTCTATGAACAACGGTATGAACGGTGTGAAGAAACCCATTCCAAAAGCCGTGTAGGCCCAAATCGACGCCCATTTCGACCTGTACTTTCCGGCCTGGCAGATCAGGTCCGCCACGACGCCGAGCGCCGCGATGACAGCGGAACTCAGCGGCGAGTTGCCGGCCAATAGGTAAAACAATGCGATGACCACCCCGAACAAGCTGACCGCGCCGAGACGCCGGACGCGGGTCAGGAAGAGCATGAACGGTATCGCGCCGACGACTATCTGCAATGGTGTGACCATCAGCCAGACCACCGGGCTGATGATTCCGAGCATGGCGATCGCCCAGTTCGCCACCAGGAAGATGACCGCGAAGACGGCCACGTTGAGCAGGTCGCGGGCGCTCAGCCGGGGTCCAGGGGGGCGAGGTTTGGCTGACGATGCCGTCGTGGCGGCTTCGGTGCTGTCGCTCACGTCTCGGTCTCCTTCTCGCCAGGGCGGCGGACCAGCCCGGGCGCTCCAAACAGGGGGCGATATTAGGTTAGCCTCACCTTAGCACCGCCGGCCGGTCTCAACCCCCCGCGGCCGCGCTCAGCGCGTCCGCCAGCGCGCGAGGCGACCCCGCCTCCGCCAGCAGCGAACCGACCGCCCCGCGCGAGCCCGCGAGCGGGTCCCGCAGGTCAATCCGCGCGGCGCCGTCCCCCCAGGACACCGTCAAGCGATCCCAACCCGCAGCCGCCACCGCCATAGGGAAGCGCCGCAGCGTCTCACCCCGCAGATAAGCCCTCGTCGACGCCGGCGGGCGGACCACCGCCCGGATCACATCCGGCTCGTCGAACAGACGCTCCACGGCCCCCGCCGCGTCAAGGCGACGGAACAAAGACGCCTCGCCGCCCACATCCGTCCAACGCAGGTCGGCCGCCCGCAGCTTCGGCGAACCCCACCCGAGGCCACCGCGCCGCCGCATCCCATCGAGGACCTGAAGCTTCGCCACCCATTCGACCTGCCGCGCGACGCCCCAAAGATCAAATTCCAACCCGTCCAACACCTCGCCCCAACGCCGCTGCAGCTCGGCCGTCTCGACGGCGCCGCTGGAGGCGCCCGGGCCCGCCGTCGCCTCGCCCAGCGCCCCCAGCGTGAAGTCACGGTAGCGCCGCTGGATCTCCAACGCCGTGGCATGGCCGCCGGACCTCAGCCGCAGCTTCTCGCGCAGCGACAGATCGCGGCTCACCTGGTGAAACGCGGCCACAGGCGAGGCGAGGGCGACGCTCGCGGCGAAGCGGTCGGCATCGGGCGGCGGCACGGCCGCGAGCGCGCGCAACACGAGCGCCGTGGCGCCCAAGCGGAGGTAGGTCGCCACATCCATCATGGTGGCGTCCCCGACGATCACGTGCAGCCGGCGCCAGCGGGCCGGGTCCGCGTGCGGCTCGTCGCGGGTGTTGACGATGGGGCGGTTGAGGGTCGTCTCGAGGCCGACCTCGGCCTCGATATAGTCAGCGCGCTGGCTCAGCTGGAAGCCAGCCTCCTGACTGCACACACCCAGGCCGACGCGCCCCGAGCCGGCGAAGACCTGGCGCGTCACCAGGAACGGCGTGATCCCCGCCACCAGCGTCTCCCACCGCAGCGAACGCGGCAGCAGGTAGTTCTCGTGCGTGCCGTAGGACGCGCCGTGGCCGTCCGCGTTGTTCTTGTACAGCGCGACGCGCACACCCTCATCCCGGAGCGCAGCCGCCGCCGCCGCCATGACACGTTCACCGGCCTTGTCCCACAGAGCGGCCTCGCGGGCGGTCGCGGTCTCCGGCGCGGCATATTCGGGATGCGCGTGATCCACGTAGAGCCGCGCGCCGTTGGCCAGCATCGCCGCGCCTGGGCCGTCGCGTTCGGCGCGATAGACCGCTGACTTGGGTAGGCGCACGATGCCGACCGTGCCAGGCAGCCCCCCACCGCGCGTCGCGTCGCGGCCAGCGGGCGACTCGGCGGGACCAGCGGCCAGGGCGCCACGCGCGTCGGGCGCCTTGCCGTCTGGGCGATCAGTCAACAGGGACGGATGCGCGGCCGCGCGATCGAGGCGGAAGCCGCGGGCGTCGCTCAGGGGGTCCTCCCCGCTGTGGTCCCAGGGGGCGACCATGCCCCCTTGCGCCGCCTTGTAGGCGGCCACCACCAGGTTCGACAGTTGGATCGGGTTGCGGATGTCGCCCAAAATCCCGTATTCCGTCTCCAGGCCCATGGGCAGCGGCCATTGGACCGCCTGCTCAGAGCTCAACTTGTCGCCCCCCCAGGGCCAGAGTTCGCATGAACGCGATCCTTTCGCCCTTGCGGCCGGAAACCCGGGCCCAGTCGTCTGGATTCGTGGTCCCGGGCAGATCCTCGTTCTCCTGGAATTCGGCTTTGACGGCCGCCAGCAGATGCTCGGTGGAGATGCCGCGACGGCCGGTCTCGAGCAGCGACTTGACGGCCGCCTTCTTCGCGCGGTCCACAATGTTGCGAATCATCGCGCCCGAGACGAAGTCCTTGAAATACAACGTCTCCTTGTCGCCGGAGGCGTAGGTGACCTGAAGGAAACGGTTCGCCGCCTCGGTGGAGTACATCCGCTCCACGCACCGCTCGATCATTTTGGGCGCCGACTCGCCCGGCGCCAGTGGCAGGTCCGGGCGCAGATACTTCGAAAAGATGTCAGCCGCGCCCGCGGCGTCTGGGCGTTCGATCTTGATCTTCACGTCTAAACGGCCGGGCCTTAGGATCGCCGGGTCGATCATGTCCTCGCGGTTGGACGCCCCGATCACGATCACGTTGTCGAGCGATTCGACGCCGTCGATCTCCGCGAGGAGCTGCGGCACCACTGTGGTCTCGACATCGCTTGAGACCCCAGTGCCGCGAGTGCGGAACAAGGACTCCATCTCGTCGAAGAACACGACCACCGCGCCGCCTTCCCTCGCTTTCTCCCGCGCCCGCGCGAATATCGCTCTGATCTGGCGTTCCGTCTCGCCGACATACTTGTTGAGGAGTTCCGGTCCCTTGATGTTGTAGAAGACGGCCTTGGCCGCGTCCTCGCCGGCCAAGGACCGGGCCACGGCCTTGGCGATCAAGGTCTTGCCGCATCCCGGCGGGCCGTAGAGCAGCACACCCTTCGGGGCGCGCAACTGGTGCTCCCGGTAAAGCTCGGGGTGGCGGAAGGGCAACTCGACGGCATCGCGCATCTGGTCGATCTGAGCGCCCAAGCCGCCGATGTCCGCGTACGAGACAGCGGAGACGTCGTCGGCCACCAGATCCTCGGCCCGCGAGCGCGCCACCACCTCGAACGCGAAGGCGGACCTGATGTCCACAGCGAGCGAATCGCCCGGGCGGAGCGCGACCCCTTTGAGAGAGCCGGCGCGGCGGACGACGGCCTCTTCCTCGGCGCGGCCCTGAACCAGCAAACGGTCCTCGCTGAGCACGTCCTTGACGGACGCCACCTCGCCGACACGCTCAAAACCCTCGGCGCCGATCATCGCCATGGACTGGCTCAACGCGACCGTCTGCCCCGGCAGCAGGGCTGCGCGGTTCACTTCCGGCCCGCAGCCGACCTTGAGCCGGCGGCCCTGCTGGATCACGTCCGCCGAGCCGTCGCCGTTCCAGCGCAGGAAATACGCGTAGGTGTTGGGCGGTTGGCTGAGCTCTTGAACCTGCTGCCGGGCCTCGGCCAACTGCTGCCTGGCGCTCACCAGCGACTGCGTCAGGCGGCGGTTCTTCTCCTCGAGCGACGCGGCGCGGGCGACTTGGCGCTCATAGGGGCTCGGCTCGGTCATCGCGCCGCCCTATGCGCGCTTGCGGATCAACGCCAGGAACATCGCGTCTGTGCCGTGGCGGTCAGTCCATAGCTGCACCATCCCGTCTGCGGCGACCGCGTCCGCTGGGATCAGCGGGGACGTCGGCGCAGGTTCGGGTGGTTCGGCGGGCTCGGTTTCGGCGCCGTCCTCCGGCCCGATGCCGTCCGCGTCACCGCTCCCCTCCGGAGCGTCGGCGTCAGGCACATCCTCCGGCCCGATGCCGTCCGCACACCCCTCTTCCGGCGCGGCGACGACAGCGGCAGCCTCCTCAGGCGCGGCGGCTTCGGCCTCG
>JAITLE010000029.1 GCA_031278075.1 Bifidobacteriaceae bacterium
AATACCTCCGGCTGCTGCGGCGCGTCTTCGCCGTGGAAGCCCAGGCCGCCTGGGCGCCGGCGCTCCGCTCCCGCGCCGTGCTGCGCACTTCGCCGAAACTCCACCTGGTCGATCCGGCGTTGGCGGCGGCGCTGATCGGGGCCGGCCGCTCGCGGCTGGAACAAGACCTGACAACACTGGGCACGTTGTTCGAGAGCGCCGCGGTCCACGACCTGATGGCGTTTGCGACTCGCTTGGGCGGCGAAGTGCGCCACTACCGTGATTCGAACGGTCATGAGGTCGATGCGGTCGTGACTCTGCGCGATGGCAGGTGGGCCGCCGTCGAGATCAAGTTGGGCGGCGGCCAGGTCGCCGCCGGCGCCGACTCGCTGGCGCGGGCGGTCGCCCAGCTCGACCCGGCAGCCACCGCCGCGCCGGCCTTCCGGCTCGTCCTGACCGGCACCGGGCCAACCTTGACGATGGATGACGGCACGGTCACCTGCCCCCTGTCTGCCCTGGCTCCGTGAAACCCGCCCGGTAGGCCGGCCGATTGACCGCCGCGCCTTGACCGAGCGGTCCGGGCCGGGGCCCCAGACGGCGCCGTAGCCGCTCCGGCCGCCCGCTCGGCCGCGACTACCGCTGCACCGGCCCGCGCCCGCGCGCCATCGGCGAGCGGCTGACAGCCCTGCCCATCTCCGCCATCTGGCGCTAAAGGCGGGCCTGGCGGCGGCCGGTGCCTACCCGGTGCTGAGGCGGCGAGTCTTGGCCCTGATGAGCCCGGCTCCGAACGCGGCGAGCAGCAGGGCGATCAGGGCGCCTGTGGCCGCGTACGCGCCTGTGCGCGGCAGATCATCATCGGGCGTGGCTGTGGGCTTAGCGGAGGTGGTGGGTTGCGTCGTCGAAACGGTGGGCGGCGTGGTCGAAGGAGGTGGGGCGGCGCTGTCGGAGGTGGTGGGCGGGCCGGTGTAATCCTCTTCCGTCTCGTAACCAGATGGGACCGGCGCGATGGAAACGTCCACTGTCACGTCATCGGCTGCGGCTGAGCTGGCGAGCCCAAATGCGGCCAGAATGAGCGCGCCAGCCAGCGCGAGCATGATCGCCCACACCAGCGCGGGCTTCGCTGCCCGCGCCCCGACCACCGGGGCGGCCGATCGCGCCACACGCCGCTGGGAAGTTGGATTTGTCATCGCAGATCCTCCTGACTTGGGTATTCGAACGAGACGGAAGGTGATGCGGCCGCTCTGGCTCGTTCTTCGGCCCGCGCGGCTTCCAGCATCAGCGCTATGCGCTTGCGGGACCGAGACCGCCCGCCAAGTATGGCCGCGAGGATCAGCGCCAAGCCGGCCAAACACACCAGTTGGGGCCAGGGCGGGGTCCACACCCGAGCCTGCGCCGCGACAGCGTCGAGTTCGGTCGCCTCGGTCTCGCCGAGGACTACCGCCGCAGGCAGGGCGGTGACGGCCACTTTCGCGCTGACCAATGGCCAAACCCCGTCAACGGTCGTCTCGACGCTGTGTTGGGCGCCGGGCAGCAGTTCGATTTGGGGCGCCTTGTCTGCGGGGAACGCCGTGTTCCCGCCGCCCGCATCGACAGCCCCCGTCACAATCAGTCTGACGTTACCGGTGTTGACTAGATCGAAGGTGACATGCAGCCGCCCGGGCTTGGCGGGACTCCAGGCCACGTCATAACGGCCTGAGAGACCCTGGATCTCAAGTCCTGGTCTGATCTCCCCGGCCACGCGGGTCATAACGCGGAAACCGAACCGGGAGGTCACCCCCAGGCCGGACCCCGACTCGCCGGCGGCGGAGGTCACGGCGGCCGCCACGCCGGCGGCGTGGTCGCCCGGCTCGGCGTCCGCCGGGACCGCGACTGTGAACGGCACGACGGCTGTCTCGTTGGGTTCGACGCTCACCCTCGGCTCGATTGCGATCCAGGTGCCGGCGTCGACCGATTCTTCGGGATTGTTGAGCATGTTGAACCGGCCGGTCGCGGTGAAATAGCCGTCGGCCGCCACCAGGGAGAACGTGACTTGCCGGTCGGACAGATTGGTGACCGCGACGCGCTCAGTAACCTCTTCGCCGGGCTCAAGCTCCAATTCAACCCAATGGCGCCCGTCCGGGCCATCGGCGTCGGCCGGGGCCACAGACCAAACCACACGGTCTTCTGCGTCTCCGTCCGCCGCTAATCCCGGCGAGGAGGCCGCTAGGGCAAGCGCCGCGGCCAGCGCGAACGCGGCGGAAACCCGCCGGCCGTATCGCCGTGGGTGCCTCACCCGTCGTCCCCCTTCTGCGGATCAGGGGATCGCGCCGGCCCCGAGCCGACGCGATCCCCTTTCACTGGCGGTTTAGCGCGCTGATTTCACTCGAACAGGGACAGTGTCAGGGTCGAGGTGTAGGTGCCCGCGGCAACAGTCGGGGAGGTCCGCAAGAACAGGGCCGCGTTCGCGGTCCACGACTCGTCGGTGACGACATCTTGCGACGGATCAGTCGTCTCCACCAGGAACTCTTGGTCCACCAGGCCAACGTTGTTCGGCCCGCTGTCCAGCGCAGTGTCGACCTGCGGGCCAGCGGCGACGCCGCCTGATTCGCCGGGGTCGATCAACGCCGGCGTCCATCCGAGATTCGCGGCGGGGATGTCGGGTTGGGTACCGTCGCCGTGGAAGTCGGTGGCTGTGCCGAGCACGTACCAGAACACGTCGTCGTCAATGTCGTCCGGGTCGCGGGTGTCGGTGACTGTGACCGTGGGCAGAGTTCCGGTGAACTGGCGCACCAGCGCGGTCGAGCCGTTTTCGGTCAACGTCGCGGCGTTGGACGCCACGCTCATCGCCAGCACACCTAATGTTTGCGGCTGGATCTCGGCGGTTACCTCGATTTCCTCGTCACCGCCCACTTGATCGTCTGCAAAGGCCATCCCGCCGACCGTTGCCAACGCGGCGGCTCCGAGCAGCGCGGCCGCGATCCTGATGGAAGCTTTTATCTTCATGGTTGTCTGTTTCCTTCCTGAATTGGTTGAGGGTGCCGGCCCGCCCTGGGCGGGCCGGCGGTGGTTGTTCTAAGGCGCGGTCTGCGCGGAGCGCCCAGGCTCAGGTAGACCGCCTCGGGAGCGCCGGCCGGACCGTCGATTCACGCCGAAGGCCCGGCCGGCGCCGGGGTTGTCAGCTACACGTCCGAGCCGGGTAGGCGATCTGGAGATCGGCCACCGGCGCGGTCTGCCCCTCGGCGACCACGCCGGTCCCGGTCACCGTGACCGTGCCGGCCGGCAGCGACGTCGAGCGGATGGTGAAAGCGCTGGACACCTTCTTGCCGACGGCGATCGACGCGGCCGAGGCCGTGCCATAGGACGATCCGACCACAACGTTCGCGGCCGGAACCGAGTCGTTGTTGGTCGTTTGCAGTGTCAACGTGATCTTGCCCGCCACGCAGCGGCTCGCCACGCTCACGGACAGGTCGAGCACCGGGGGCGCCAGCCAGAGATCCCGAACCCGCACGCCGGCGTCTGCGAAGACGACGTATACGTCGTGAGCCCCAGCCTCTACCGGATCCTCTAGCGTCACATCGACGTCCGTGTAGGCGATCTCATTGCCGGACAAGTCGCCCGCTGCCGTCAACCCTGCGATGGTGTACGGGGCGGAGCCGGTGGAGGCGAACTCAACCGATCCGAGCAACTCGCCGTCTGGCGCGTCTAGGCGCAACTCGACCTCAGAGGTCGGGTTGGTCGAGGCGACCGTCAGGGTGATCCGCTCCTCGGTGCCGTCGAAGGCGACATCGGACAGCGCGGCCCACGCGCCTGCCTCGCGGGACATGACCGTGTAGTAGCCGTTGACCAGTTCGTCGGCCCTGAGCCCGGCGGCCGTGTTGGCCTTCGAGGACTCGCGGTAGGTGACGCCCTCGGCTGCGAACGCCTTGTCGAACAGGTTGACCGGCGCGGTCGCGGCGTCGAGAGTCGGCCAGGCGTCGCCCGCCACCACAACGCTGGTGGTGTCTTGCAGGTCGGCGCTGGAGCGGCCAGCGGAGAACGTGTACGTGCCAGGCTCGACGCGCCAGCCGTCGGCGTTGGTGTTCCACAGCGCCAGGTTCGAGGCGTCGAACACCAGCGTGGCGGTCCGGCTCTCGCCGGCCGGGACCCACACCTTCTCGAAGGCGACCAGCTTCTGCTTCGGAGCTGCGTCACCGTAGCTCGAACTGGGGTTCGCGGCGTATAGCTGGACCACTTCGTAGGTGCCCTGGAGCCCGACGCTTGTGAGCGGCACAGTCGCGGTGTACGTGCCGTCCCCGTTGTCGGCCACAGTGAGACCGCCGTAGCTGATTACCGGATAGGTCAGGCCGTGCCCGAAGGGGTAGGTCACATCGGCGTCGGTGTACTGGTAGGTCAGGTCGAGCTCGATCGGGTCGCTGGCGGTCATGTCCACGGTGATCCTGGGGTCGATGTTCGCCAAAGTGATGCCGGCGGCGTCCCTGCCTTCGGGGATCGAGTATTCGTTGATCGCTGGCAGCGCGGACATGTCCGCGTACCAGGTTTGGGTCAGGTGCCCGGACGGTGACACGTCACCGTACAAGATTTGGCCCAGCGCCAAGCCGCCGAACTCGCCGTTGTACGGCAGCGCGACGATGGCGGCCACGTTCGGGTTGTTTTGCACCGATTCGACTATGACCGGGCTGGTGGCCGAGACCACCACGATGGTGTTGCCGGGGTAGGCGTCGGCCACGTTGTCGACCAACTCGTACTGATCGGGTCCCAAGTACAGGGTGGATCGGTCTTGGCCTTCGCCGGCGCTGTTGCGCGGAGAGTCGCCGATGACGACGATCGCGTATTCGGCGCCATCTTCGCCCGCGAGCGACGCGGCGTAGGACCCAGCGTCGCTGACAACCTCCACCTCGAACTTGGTCGCGGGCGTGTTCAGGGTTTCGGCGTTGGCCGCGCTGCCCAGGGCGCCCGTGACTCCCAGCTGGGCGTTGTCCGCGTTGACCGTGACGTAGCGGCCGGCGGTGTAGAGGCTGGTTTCGAAGCCTCCGCCGAAGCCTCCGCCAAAGCTGTTGGTGATCAGCGACACGGTGCCGTCGCCGTTGTCTTGGAAACGCAGACGGTTGGGCAGCGTGGTCCGCGATGTGCCCCACGGGGCGTTCTGGCCCACGTTAAGGTTGCCCGTGGTGCCGTTCAGCCAGCGCCCCGTCACCGGCGAGCGCAGGGAGACCGCCTCCTGGCCCCAGTCGAACACCTCGAAGGCCGCCGCGTCCTCATCGCTCGCGGCAGTCGCGTAGACCGGCGGGTTGCTGGGCGCAGCGGTGTCGAAGGTCACGTAGTTGCCCGTGGCGACAGACTTGAGGCGGATCACTGTGCCGTCCGTGGCGGTCCCGACGGGCGCCCCGGCGACGGCAGTGATGCCGCCTAGCGGTGTCAGTCCGGCGTTCACCAGACCGCTCGGCACCGCTTGCGTGCGCGTGGTGGAGAAGATGGCATTGGACAGCGGACCCACGACGGCCACTTCCGAGCTCTTGGCGAGCGGCAGAGTCCCGTCGTTCTTGAGTAGCACGATGGCCTCTTGGGATGCCGCCAGGGCGACCTCTTGGTGGGCTGGGGTTGAACCGTTGTACGGCGTCTGGCTGATGGCTGAAAGCCCCAGGAAGGGGTAGCCGATCGGCTGGCCGTTTTCGTCGCGCTCGTTGAATAAGCCCATCCTGATCAGCTGGGTAACTTGCGCTTTGGCGATCTCGAAGACGTCTTCCGGGGTGATCCCATAAGTGCCGGCCTCGACCTCGGCGAGGAACGCCGCGATCGGATAGCTGTTCGGGTTGGTGGCCGCGACGCCGCCGGTGTTGGCGAGCGTGAACAGCGCGGCGGTGTCCGCGTTGGACGGGGTGTACCGGGTGTCGAACCCGTTGGAGAACGAATTGGCGGTCGCCAACTGGTTCTCGCTCGAGTGGTCGTTGGTTTGGTGCGCCCCGTACGGCGTCAAACTCTGGACGTATTGGACCAGCGGCGAGACGTTGTTCGGGATGCCGTTAGTCCGGCCGTAGGAGGTCATGAAAGCGTTGACCGCGCCCGAGGAGAAGCCGCGCATGGCCGGGTAGGAGGTGTACTCCATCAGGCTGCGCTGGCTGGCGTCGAAGTTGCCTTGGGTGCGGTACCACTGGGCGTTGTAGTTGGTGAAGTGTTTGGTGTCGATGATCGCCTTGGTCCAAAACCCGTCCTCGTTGGCCGGGTCGTCGGTGCCGGACATCGCCCGCGTCATCGAGTCGATTAGCTGGGAGGCCAACTCCGGGTCCTCGGCGAAGTCTTCGTCCAGCCGGCCGGACAACGGGTTCGCGCGGATGTCCTGCTGGGCGGCTGAGATCATGGCGTGGAAACTGGACAGGGTGCGGGTCGAGTAGTCCTCGGTGTAGAGGTTCTCAGCGGCCATGACCTCGCCGATGTCGGCCAAGAGTTCCTTGTTCCAGGACTGGCCCATTGCGATCTGGGCCGGGAAGTCGGTGGAGATGCCCTGGACGCCCTCGTCGAACTGCGGGCTCCGGGGATAGTCTTCCCGGCATTGGGGCCTTGGGTAAGCACGTAGTCGTTGCGGTAGCCGTTCGCCCAACGCACCGCGCCCTCCAGGCCCGCGTACTCCATGAGCACGTCGAGGTAGGCGTCCAGGTGGTCCAGTTCGGCGTCGAACAGCGGCAAGCCGTCATAGGTGCCGCCGACCTGCGTGGCGAAGGTTATCGGCGTGTCCAGCGCCACACTGGGCGCGAGGCCCATCAGGCCCGGGATCAGGGCTCCGGCGGCGACCGCGCAAAGCGCCCGGCGGCGACCTCTATTGACGCCCCCCGGTCGGTTCTTGTTGGTTCTCACTGCACTGTGTTCCTTTCTTGGTTGATGTCTTTCTCCGTTGAATTGACTTCCCTTGAGCCAGACTTGCCTTGGCGGGGGTCTAGCCGGGCACGGCGGTGGCTTGCTTGGTGGCGACAATTGGTCGAGGGGACGGGCTACGCGCCTGCCACACCATGATTCTGTTGGGCCCGGGGCGCAGGGCGGCGATCGGGCCGGGCGGCGACGCCCCGTCGACGCGCCCCCCGAGCAAGTCCTCGTCCAGCGTCAGTTCGGAGCCGTCCGGGTTCTCGAACGCGGCCCCCGCCAAGCGGACCGGCGGCAGGGTGCGAGTCGATTGGACCGGCACCTTGCACGTGCCGAATTCGCTCGGCAGATCAATGACTAGCCGAGCGGCGTTTGGCCCTGCCACTACTCTGACCGGCGCGGCATCCGGTGCCGTCGCGGCTTTATACTCCGCGCAGTTCGCCGCCGCCGCGCCCAGGTAAAGGTTGTGGCTGAGATAGACGGGCTGCTTGAGCCCGATGACGACATCCAAGTCGCCGGGTAGTGCCGCGTCGACGGTGGCCAGATAGGCCTCGAACGATGCCGGGTGGCCGTCATACAGGACCGTGCCGTAAGCGGCGTGGACGGTCGGGTCGCTCGCCGGGTTGTAGGCGGCGGAGATGTCACGCGGGTCGGGTTTCGGGCCGGGGCTGGCTTCGGGGCCATTGAAGATGTTGCCGATCCAGCGGTCGTCGCCGCCGTGGACGACGGCGTACCCGGCGACATCGGTCGAATGCGGCAGGTGGTAGGGGGTGGCCCGGTCCATGACCGTCTCGAGCCTGACGGTGCCCGCGATCAGGTTCCCAACGAAGGCGCCGCCCTGGCTGAACAACTCGATCGAGGCCTTCGACGCCAAAATGTTGTGGTCCACCACGTACGGGCCGTGCGAGACTTCGATGAACAGGTCGCGGTTGTTGTCGTGGTACACATTCGCGGACACTCTGGTCCCCTGCGTCTCCCAGTCCAGCCAGGTCCCCAGCGAGCAGTGGTGGATCCGGTTGTTCCTGATCGACACGTCGATGGCGGCGTGGAGCTTGATGCCCGCGATCTCGTGGCCGTAGAACTCTCGCTTGAGGGCGATGTTGTAGATGTGGTTGTCGTAGATCTCAGAGAAGACGCAGCCCAAATGCCCCACAATCCCGTTCTGCCCGCAGTCGAAGATCGTGTTCCGTCGGATGATGTGCGACCCGATCCGCTCCTTCGCCCAACCGATCGCGCGG
>JAITLE010000085.1 GCA_031278075.1 Bifidobacteriaceae bacterium
TGCGTGGTCAGCACCCGGGCCGCGGCGGGGAGCGCGGAAGTCTACACTTCTCGGTTCTGACGGTAGAAGTGTAGGAAAGGTAGAGCACGCTTGGACGGGCGTGAACCGGCCCGCGACCACTCCAGGGCTCTGACCTGCGGGAACACGTCCCACACGCGTGCGTGGTCAGCACCCGGGCCGCGGCGGAGGGCGCGGAACTCTACACTTCTCGGTTCTGACGGGAGAAGTGTAGGAATGGTCGCGCCCGCTGGGATGGGCGTCAATGGGCCCGGAACGCGCGCAGGGCTCTGACCTGCGGAAATCCGTTCCACGCCCGTGGGCGGTCTACAGCCGGGCCGTGGCGCGGGGCGGGTTGGCCAGGGCCGTGCGGGGTCGGGCCGTGAGACGGTGGGCGCCAGCGCCGGTCATATCATGCTTGCCATGGACGCTGCCGACCGCCATGCCACAGGTGCGCCTCCCGCCGTGGCCGGCGACAGCCAGGCATTCGACGCGCTGGTCGTCGGGAGACGCATCCGGCACTGGCGACTCCAACGCGGGCTGCGCTTGGAGGAGCTGGGAGCGGCGGCGGGCCGGTCGGCATCGGGCCTGTCTGCGATCGAGAACGGGAAGCGGGCGCCCACGCTCGCGCAACTAGGCGCGATCGCGTCCGCGCTGGGCGTGGCGCCGCGGGAACTGCTCGAAGCCACTCCGCCGACCGAACGCGACGCGCTAGAGATCGAATGGGAACGCGTGCAACGCGACCCCAGCTACCAAGCGCGCGGCTTGCCGCGTGTCAAGGTGACGCGGACCATGCCGGAGGAAGTGCTGCGGGCCCTGGTGGGCTTGGCGCGGGAACTGGCGCGAGTGCGTGAAGAACGCGTCGCCACCCCGGAGGAGGCGCGGCGCGCCAACGCCGCGCTCAGGCTGGAGATGCGCGCCCAAGACGACTACTTCCCCGAACTGGAACGAGTCGCCGCGCGCTTGTTAGACCTGGCCGGCCACGAACCCGGCGAGCCGATGCGCCAAGCCGGCCTGGCGGCGCTCGCGGGACGGCTCGGCTTCGAGCTGCGCTTCGTCGACGATCTGCCGCAAACCACCAGATCTGTGCTGGACGCCAAAGGCAAACGGCTCTACCTGCCGCGCCAAGCGGGCGCCGGCGGCGGCGACCACCGTTCCACCGTGCTCCAAGCGCTCGGGTCACGTGTGCTGGAACACGGCGAACCCGCCGACTACATGGGCTTCCTGAGGCAGCGTGTCGAAGCGAACTACCTGGCTGGAGCGGTGCTGATGCCGCAAAGCGCGGCTGTGCCGCTGCTCGGCGGCGCCAAGGCGCGGCGTCAGATCTCGGTGGAAGATTTCCGCGACGCGTTCGCGGTCTCCTACGAGATGGCCGCCCACCGTTTCGTCAACCTCGCCACCAAGCACCTAGGCATCCGGGTGCACTTCGCGAAGGTGCACTCCAGCGGGGTGATCCACAAGTCCTACGAGAACGACGGCTCGCTCTTCCCGACCGACCCGCTGGGCGCCATAGAGGGCCAGTTCATGTGCCGCTACTGGGCAGGGCGGAACGTCTTCGACGCCGCACCCGCCGCTGGCGCGCGCTACGCGCAATACACCGACACGCCGCACGGCGCCTTTTGGGCGGCGTCGCATCTCAAGACCACCAAAGACGGGCTGTTCTCAGTGTCCGTGGGGTGCCGCGTCGATGACGCGAAGTGGTTCGCCGGCCGTGTGACGCCGATCCGGCTACGTTCCGACTGTCCCGATCCGGCGTGCTGCCAGGTCCCCCCGGCCGACCTGGCGGCGGAATGGGCGGGTTGGGCGTGGCCCGCCGCCCGGCCGCATTCTTCGGTCCTAGCGGCGATGCCGACCGGCGCGTTCCCGGGCGTCGACCTGACCGACGTGTACGAGTTCCTGGAACGCCAGACCGTTTAGACGCCTGGGGCGCGGCGCGGCGCGCGTGCCGGGCGGATAGGCTGGTGCCTGCCCGGCCGAGGAACTGTCGTTGCAGGAGGTGCAGCCAATGAGGAAAAGCGATGTGGTTGGCGCGATCGCCGTCGTGGGCGCGTTCGCGTCCGGTGGCGTGGGCGTGTGGGCCAAGATCGTGGGACGCGAGTTCACGCCGTTCGACTTGGTCACAATCGAGCCCTACCACTTCTGGATCGCGGCGGGCGTGCTGCTGGTGGGAGGCCTGCTCCTGTTGGCTCGTCCCTTGTTCGCCAACCCCAACCGGGTCGCGCCCATGGCCGCGGCCCAGCACGCGTTCGAGAACAACCTCCTCCAAGCCCGCCAGGCAGCGGCGCTGGCGGCGGCGCAATCAGTTCAGCTCAATCCGCCGGCCGTCGTCAACGTGGCAGAGATCGGCGACATGCTGCGGCACGGCGCACGCGCCGTGGTCAGCATCAACGGCCAGGTGGTCGGAGAGATCACCGGCAACAACGTGGTCAGCGCGCACACCACTTTGGGTCAGAACGTGATCGGCGTGATGCACACGGGCACAGGGGCGGTGGTCAGCGCTCCGTTCACCGCCCATGCGGGCGAGGTCGTCACGCTGGTGGTCGTCCCGGCCAAGTCCGGCGCGCTGCTGATCGACCAGCGCTGACGGGGCGGGCCGTCGGTGAGCGCGCACGGGGGAACCAAGGCGATTGTCGCCGCCCTGACGGCGAACCTGGGGATAGCGGTGACGAAGTTCGGCGCGTTCGCGCTCACGGGGTCCAGCGCGATGCTCGCAGAGGCCGTCCACTCCGTCGCCGACAGCGGCAATCAGCTGCTGCTCCTGTGGGGCGGCCGGGAGGCGCGGCGGCCGGCAGACGCGCGGCACCCGTTCGGCTACGGCCGGGGCCGCTACTTCTGGTCCTTTGTGGTCGCGTTGGTGCTGTTCTCGCTGGGCGGGCTGTTCGCCCTCTATGAGGCGTACGAGAAGTTCAAGCACCCCGAGCCGATCACCTCATGGCCCTGGGCGCCCATCGTCGTGGTGGTGTTAGCGCTGGTCATGGAGGTTCTTTCGCTCCGCACCGCGGTGCGCGAGGCCCGGCCCGTGAAGGGCGAGCAGGGTTGGTGGCGGTTCGTGCGGACCTCGAAGGCGCCGGAGTTGCCGGTCGTCTTGATGGAAGACAGCGCCGCGCTGGCGGGCCTGGTCCTAGCGGGCGCGGGCGTCGGCCTGACCCTGGCGACCGGCGACGGCCGCTGGGACGCGGCTGGCTCGGCGGCGATCGGCGTGCTCCTGGTCGCGGTGGCCGCGGTGCTCGTGATCGAGATGAAGTCCCTGCTGCTCGGCGAAGGCGCCACACCCGAACAGGTCGTCGCGATCGAGGCCGCGCTGCCGGGCGCGGGGATCGTCTCGGTCATCCACCTGAGGGTGATGCACCTCGGACCGGAAGAGTTGCTGGTCGCGGCGAAGTTCGAACCCGCGGCAGGGCTTTCGCTCGCTGATTTGGCAGCCGCGATCGACGATGCCGAGTCGCGCGTCCGCGCCGCCGTCCCGCTCCAGCAGACGATCTATTTGGAACCTGATTTGCGGCGTTCCGAGGGTTGACCCGCGCCCCTGGGCTCAGGCTGGGCGCACCCTGTCGAGCAAGCCCGCCCGGATCGCGCAGGCCAGGGATGGCGCCAGCGGCAAGCGGGGAATGAGGGTGGCCTGGACGGCGTGGTAGAGATCGGGCCGCCCCGTCCAGATCGTGTTTCCAGGATCACCGGATGGCGCCAGCTCGTGGCGCCATGAGCCGTCGGCCGGGTCGACGAACCGTTCCTCGACCACGTCCCACCAGCGCGCGTAAAGATGCTGATAGAGCGGGTCGCCAGTGGCCCGGAACGCGGTGATCGCCGCGGCTAGGGCTTCCGCGACCACCCAATGGAGGCGGGCGCGGATCACCGGGCGGCCCGTCCAGTCGGTCGTGTAGACAAAGCCTGGTGTGGGCGAATCCTGCCAACCATCCAAGTGGGCGCGGCGGAACAGGTTCTCAGCGGCGGGCTTCATCCATTCGGGTGACTGTTTGCCCAACGCGGCTCTGGCCTGAAGGATCAGCCGTGACCACTCGAAGCCGTGCCCGGGAGTCGCGCCGAAGGGACGGAACTGGTCTTGGGGCCGATCCGCGTTGTAACCCAACTGTGGCTGCCAGTCGTTCGTGAAATGCTCTGGGATGCGCCAGTTCATCTCGGACGCCCAAGAGGCGACGCGCTCCGCGATGGCGACTGCCCGCTTGCGCCACCGCGAGTCCCCTGTCACATCCGCGGCGGCGAGGTAGGCCTCAACCGTGTGCATGTTGGCGTTCACGCCGCGATACGGCTCAGCCTCGGTGAAATCCCGGTTGAACGCGTCGACCACCATCCCGCCGGCTTCCCGGAAATGGACGTTCTGGTTCGCCAAGGCCCTCTTCAGGAGGTCTGCGGCTTGGGGCCGGCCCGCCGCTAGGGCCGAAGAAGCCGCCAGCACCACAAAAGCGTGGCCGTAGGCGGTTTTCGTGGTGTCCGTCGGCCGCCCGTCGGCGGCGATCTGCGAGTACCAGCCGCCGTGGACGGGATCGTTGAACGGTCCGTTCAGCGCCGCGAGGCCACGGTCTGCGGCGGCCACGCACCAGCGGTGACCGAGCAACGCCCCGATCGAGTAGACGTGTGTCATGCGGCAGGTGATCCACAGATCGCGTGGCGCGGCGAGATCCGCCGTGCCGTCGTCGTTCAACCACGCGAATCCGGTCGGGGCCGCGGCCGACGCCCGCCCGAACCGCAAGAGCCGCAGCGTCAGGTGGTCCAACCACTGAACGTGCTGACTCCAGTCCTGGCTGTGCATGAGGGCGCTCCTTTGCGGCTCGACGGGGGCGGTCGCATTCAGGCTACTGCCGAGCGAGTGGCTGCGCCTAGCAGAGTCAACAGGGTCGCTTCGGGCCGGGCCGCGAACCGGATCGGGGCGAACGGCGAGGTGCCGAGACCCTTGGAGACGTGCAGGTAGACCTCGCCGCCGCGCTGGCTAGCTGGCCAGTGATGCAACCCGGAGGCGTACCGCAGCGGCAGATCCGTGTTGGAGACCAGAGCCCCGAAGCCTGGCAACGCGACCTGACCCCCGTGGGTGTGGCCCGCCAGGATCAACCGGACGGCATCGTGCGCCAAAGCGCGTAACGCGGCCACGTACGGCGCGTGCACCAGGCCGATGCCGAGCTGGTCGGCTGGGCGTGGGACGGGCGGCGGCATCTCGTCCCAGCCGACGTGCGGATCGGCCAAACCGACCAGGGCGACCGGCAGACGATCCGGCCCTAGGGCGACCGCCGCTCTGGCGTTGTCGAGGTGATGCCAACCGGCGCGGACCAGCACGCCGCGAAACGCCGCGGTGGGCAGGTTGGGGACGGCGCGTCGGGGCTGCCGCTCACCCGGTGTGGTGGCGCGTCGCGTGAGGTAGCCGAGCGGGTTCTTGAACGTGGCCGCGTAGTAGTCGTTGGACCCGAGCACGAACCCGCCCGGGAACGCGAGGAGCGGCTCGAGCGCCTCCAGCGCTAGCTCCATCGAGTCCCCGAAGGCGAAGTTGTCGCCGGTCACCGCCACGAAATCGGGCGCCAGGCGAGCCAGGTCACGCACCCAGGCGACCTTGCGGCGCTGCCCGGCGGTCATGTGCATGTCGGAGATGTGGAGGATTTTGATCGGCGCGACGCCTGGCGGCAGCACGGGCGCCGTCACGTGCCGCAGGGCGTGCCAGCGCGCCTCCGCGAACGCGTAACCCAAGGCCACGCCGCCCGCCAGAGCGGCTCGGGCCGCCACCTGGTGGATTCTCACGCGGCAACCCTACCCGGCGCGGCGGCGGGGGCTAACTGCCGTGTCACCGGATAGCCCAGCGCCCGATGCCGACCGGTCACGTGCCGCACACCTGCCCAGGGGAGCGTGTGCGGGCGCCTACGACGCGCGCTTCTCGAGGTTCCGGCGGTCGAGGATGTAGACCGATCGGCCGTCGAGTTTGATCCAGCCCCGGGCGGCGTAGTCCGCGAGCGCCTTGTTCACCGTCTCCCGAGACGATCCGACGAGGTGCGCCAACTCTTCCTGGGTCAAGCTGTGCCGGACCAGTTCGAGGCCGTCTGCCGTCTTCTCGCCGAATTGTTCCGCCAAGCTCAACAGCGCTTTGGCGACCCGTGAGGGCACGTCGAAGAACACGACGCTGCCGAGCGCCGCGTTGGTGCGGCGCAGCCGTTGAGCCATGGCTTGTAGCAGATGTTGCGAGGCGGCGGGATTCGCTTCGAGCCATTCGACGAAGGCCGCGTGGGTCAGTTCGAGCAGTTCGGCGGCTGTGATCGCGGCGGCGGTCGCCGTGCGGGCGCCCGGGTCGAACAGTGTCAGTTCGCCGATCATCTCGCCTGGTCCCAGCACCGCGAGCAGGTTCTCGCGCCTGTCGGAGGACGTGTGGCCGAGTTTCATCTTCCCGGAGAGCACAATGTAGAGGCGGTCAGCCGGTTCGCCTTCTTTGAACAACACGTCGCCGCGCGCGAGCCGCACTGAGGTCATCGCCGCCCTGAGGCGCTCCTCCTGCTCCGGGCTGATCCCCGCGAACAACCCCGACGAGGTGACAATGCTTGGGCTACCGCCCGTCGTTTCAGTATCGGACATGTGGACACCGCCTCTGGGAGCCTGCGCCGCAGCCCTATCTTTTTTAACGCCACGGCGACTGCGTTAATGATAGACGCGCCCAGCTAAGGCTTGTCTCGTCGGGGGCGGGCGGTCTACTCGGAGCCTAGGCCGCGGGCTCGCAACCAGTCGACGACGAGGGGCACGATCACGTCGGGGGCTTCCTCCGGGGCCAGATGGCCTACCCCGTGGAGCAGCTCAAACGTGTAATCCGATCCGCCGAGCCGATGCGCCGGGGCGACTGTCCAGCGGAGTAGGGGGTCTGCGTCTGTTTGGATCTGCAGCACCGGCACGGGCGCGGGCGCCCGCGCGGACGCGACGAAACGCGCGTGCCCCGCCTCGATCAGGGGCCGGGTGGGCCACCGCAGCATGCGGGCCACCTTGTTCGCGGCGGAGGGGATGCGCAGCGCTTCCGCGTAGATGTGGGCGGCCTCAGGGGCGATGGCCGCGGGGTCGGAGACCCAAGTTGTCAAGAGCGCCGCCATGGCGTGTTCGTCCGTCAGCCAGCGGCGCAGCGCGAACGGCCAGCGCAGCGCGCTGACCTGGGCGAACGCTCGGGGCGAGACGAGCCAGCGGCGTTTCGGCACCAAACTGCCCGGGTGTGCGGAACAGATCGGCACTATCGCGCTCAACGCTTCGGGCGCCCTGGTCGCCATCGTCCACGCGACCTGGCCCCCGAAGCCTTGGCCGACAACCACCGCGGCTTGGCGGCCCAGGGCGCTGATCACGCCCGCCACATCCCGGGCGAGCATCGGCAGGGTGTAACCCTCGGGCGGTTTGTCGCTGGCGCCGGCGCCGCGCAGATCGAGCGCGTGCGCGGAGAAGCCCTGGGCCGCGAAGCCCCGAAGGAGGTGCCGCATGGACCACCAGTGTTGGGGCAGGCCGTGGAGCAGCATTATCATCGGCCCGTCAGCCGGCCCCGCGCTGGCGACGTGGAAGCGCAGCCCGCTCGCGGAGACGAACCGGTGCGTCCACGGTCCCTCGATCAGGGCTGCGGTGGAGTCCGCGACCCGAGCCTTGCGTTGGTGTCTCGCCCTCACCTCGGGTCTGTCTCCGGGTGCGGGCTGGCCTCCGGCGGCGCCTCGGCTGACGCGCCGCGCAGCGCGCGCAGCGAATCCTTGATGATCGTGGCGGCGTCCTTTAGAGAACGGGTGGCGTGCCTCAGCAGGGCCCGGCCGATCAGGGCGAGGGCGGCCGCCACCAGGAGCGCCGCCCCGGCCGCCATCAGATAAGCCACCGCCGGGGCGATGCCCATCGCGACCAGCCACGCGACCAAAGCCAGCACAAGCAGGGGGATCAGCCCTAGGAGCAGCGTCAGGGCCACGGCGAACGCCGCGATCCCGGCGCCGAGGTTGCCGCCCGCGCGCTTCGAACGCGCCTTGACCAATTCAGCGGTGGTTCGGCCGAGTGCCGAGACTTGTTCAGCTGTGAACGCCAGCGTCTGGCCCAGACTAGGCTCCACCATGATGCTCCCTTGTTGTCCGCGGGCCTGGGTGGGCCCGTCCGCTGTCACCCCTCAATTGAAGACTAGCGCGGGGCTCGGTCACTTGGCGTGTCCCGAGCCGACCGCCCGGGAGACGGACCCCTGTGTGGCCGCAGCTTGGACCGCCAGACATGAAAACAACGGGCGAACAGGTTATCAATCGCGCAATCCAATTGCCGTAACGGAGGATCCCCGCCGACATGCCCTTAACGTAGGTTAATACGTGCGTGGGTTCCTGTTCGCCCGTTGTCTTAGTGGTTCATTTATAGCACCGGGTTAGGCGCCCTGGCAAGCCAAAACACCCGCGAAAGATGGGATGAAAGTTCGGCGCGACGGGCCCATACACAGTCAATCTAAGCACGCGTCTCGCCTGTTTTCAAACCGTTCTGAGCTGTGCTCTGCGCGCGCGACCACGGGCGAGCCAGACGGCCACCCACACGAGCGCCGGCGGCGTGAGGGCGACCGCCGCGGCCGCCAACGCCAGCCGCCGGTTCTCCGACCGCACCGGCTGTGGCGCCCGGAACCGGATCACATCCCAACCGCGCATCTCCGCGATTCGGCGCAGCTGCCGCGACGGGTTGACGACGGCGGGGTGGCCGACCGCCATGAGCATGGGCAGATCCGTGATCGAATCCGAGTAGGCGTAGCTGGCGGCCAGATCGTAGCCCTCGACCAGGGCCAGGGCCGTCATCGAACGGACCTTGGCGGGGCCGTAGTTGAAGAAGTCCGCCTCGCCGGTGTAGCGACCATTGCGGACGCTCATTCTGGTGGCGAGTGTGCGATCGGCGCCCAGCATGGCGCCGATCGGCTCGACCAGCTCACGGGTGGACGCCGAGACGATCACTATGGCGCGCCCGGCGGCGCGGTGCTGTTCGATTAAGGCGGCGGCCTCGCCGAACACCTGCGGGGCGACCTTCTCCGCGATGCGTTCCGCGGCGAGCCGCGCGATGCGCGAGGCGTCCCAACCGTCGATCACCCGGCCGAGCATCGCGCGCAGCCGGTCCGATTGGCTTTGGTCGGCGGCCCCCATCTGGTAGGCGGCCTGAGCGTAAACCGACCGCAGCACGGTGCGGCGGCGCAGGATTCCCTCAGCCACCAGCGTCGACGTCAGCGCCAGCGTCGAACTGCGCGCGATCAGGGTCTTGTCGAGGTCGAAGAAAGCCGCTGCCCGGCTGACGCCGGTCTTCCGAGGAGTCATGGCGTGATCCTCTCAAATGTGAAGGCGATGTGTCATCCACAGGTCGAACGGCCGGGCCCTATGGAGCGGCCGGCGCCGGGCGCATCCTTGGTGATGTGCCGGATTTGCCCACCGCGGTGCTGCTGACCCGCGACCCCGAACTCGCCACGCTCGCCAAGGCGTGCGTCTGGGAGGCGGGAGTCGCGGTCCGCCACCTAGAGTGGCCGGACCAGCTGGACGCGCTGGCGCCAACCTGGTCCCTGGTGGTGTGCGGCCGCGACGTCGGGGCGGACGTGCCGCAGGCCGTCAAGCGGGCCTGGCCAGCGTCTACGGTGGCACGGGTCGCGCTCGGCGCGGCTGGCGG
>JAITLE010000114.1 GCA_031278075.1 Bifidobacteriaceae bacterium
CACCCAAGTCCACCACCACACAGCCGCCGCCGTCCGCGCCGCCCGCGTCGACACCCTACACGCCGCCCACCAAACCCACCCCGAAAGATTCCCCAACGGACCACCCACCCCACCCCAACTACCCACCCAATCCTGGATCAACCGGCCCCAAACCACACCCACCCACACGACACAACCCCCAACCAAAAACAAACCCAAAAAAACGTCTCAACCAGCTTGACAGGTACCGAACTCGGGTCCAGCGGCACAAAAGTCGCCAAAACCCGGGCCCAGCGGCACAAAAGTCGCCAAAACCCGAGTCCTGGGGCACAAAAGTCGCCAAGATCCTGGGTCAAGCTCCGTGGAGTGGCGTATGGGTTCTCCCTCGGGGTCGTTGGTTTAGAAGAGGTCTGCGGTTTCGGTGTGGGCTGGGCTTGGCTTCCCGGTGAGGTGGGCTACACGCTCCCAGTCGATGTTGGCCGGATCGGGTTGGATGCCGAGGGCTCGTTCGACAGCGGCGTGGGAGTGGCGTCCGATTCGGCGGAACACTTTGAAGCGGGCGCCGCGCTCGGCCAGGCCGAGTCGCGCAGACGGGCGACACCTAGTTTGAGGATGCGGGCTCCGCCCGGGTTGGCCGAGCCGCGCGCACAGGCGGGAGACACGAGTGTGGCCCACCCGACAGTCGCGGCCTGTGGCCGAGCCGCGCACGCATGCGGGCGACGCCGATCCGGGCGCGCGTGACGATTCCTACACTGGACGAGCCGCGCGCGCAGGCGCGAGACACGAGTGTGGCCCACCCGACAGTCGCGGCCTGTGGCCGAGCCGCGCACGCATGCGGGCGACCAATAACTCGCCCACCAGCCGGAACTCCAAGCCGGCCGAGCCGCGCGCGAAGGCGGGCGGCTCGTGGCCCCGCCCAATCGGACGCCCCAGTCAGAACCGGCCTGACGAACCACCAAAGCGCGAACCGCCTGCGCCGATGTGCGAGGAAGACCGGCCCCCGCCGCCGCCGCTCGGCGGACGGGTGTCGGTCACCGTGGTGTGCTGCGACACCAGTTGGTCGTTGGAGCGCTGCAACACCACGCTCGCTTGATCAATGTAAGTCCGCGCGCCCCTCGCCGGTTTGACGCTCTTCAACTGCAACCGCCAGATCGTCGTCGGGACCAGTCCCCCGAGCAGGGCCGCGCCAAGCGCCACCAGTGCGATCATCCCCCAACGGATGCGCCCGGCGTCCAAATAAACGCTGTCGACTTGGCTCGCGAACTCCTCGAACGCGGCTTCCCAGTTCCCCGCCGACAGGTACGGCCGCACCTCGGCCATCATCTCGCTCTGCAGCTTGTCGGTGAAGACCTCAATTGCTCCGCCGTGCGTCACCAGCGCCCACTCGCGGCTTTCCGGCGAGACCACCAGCAATATGCCTGACCGGTCCTCGCCTAAACCGTAACCCACTGCCGAACCCGAAGCGAACTTCAACGGGTCTGACGCGTCAGGCCCGTAATAGAAATAGTTCTCGCCGAACACGGTCGCAGTGTTGCCCTCCAACGAGTTCACCGCGACCACCACCACGTCCGCCTCGTGCGTTTCGCTGACGCGCCCCAATTCCGCTTCCAGCGCCGCGGCCTCGGCCGAGGTCAGCAGGTCCGCGCCGTCCACGAAGTGCGGCAAGTCCCCCGATTGCGGACTGACCGCGGTCACAGCGCGCGCCGCCACGCCGCCGCCCGCGCCGGAAGGCGCAACCGCATAGGCAGCGCCCGATGCCGTGCCCACCGCCAGCGCGAACGCAGCCGCCACCAGCCCCAAGACCACATGAGGGCGAGCCTGGGCTCGACCGGTCGGGACGGCGCCGCGGCCGCTCATAAGATCGCCACCAATAACGCCACGCCGCCTCCTATCACCGCTGAGATGCCGGCTAAACCACCCATCCAGCGCCAATACGCGCCCTTGTCGAGTGGCAAATCCCCCACGATGCGGCCGGTCTGGCCGTTCATCGCGAATGTGAAACGCTCGCCGCGCCAGATCGTCGTCAACATCCACACCGGCAACAGCCCGTACCGCACTTCCTCGCGTGTTGGCGTGACCTGCGAAGCCGCCGCTCTGACGGTCTGATAGCCCGTGACCGTCGACTTGAACACTGTGCCGCCGGTCTGTTCGAGCCGTTCACGCGCCCGCGGGTAAGCCTGCTTGGAGTCGACGTCGTAGCGTTCCGCTAAGAAGCCCGCCAAATACGAGGGGCCGAAGGCGACCGCCTCCGACACCTCATACGGCTCGATCGACTCCATGATCACATCTGGCATATTCGCCGAGCCGTCCACCGGGATGGCGCGGAAGTTCGCCAACCCCTCGCGAACCGCGCTGTAGGTGTATGTGGTGGTGTACCGCTTGGAGCCGGCATGCCGGGTCGACGTGTTGGTCGCCGTGTACTGCTCGCTGACGCGGGCGTCGAAGTCGTAAAGCCAGAAGGGCACATAGACGCCTTTGACCTCGTCCACGAAGTTTTGGCTGGCGAAAACCTTGGGCAGGAGGCGCTTGCCGCGGTACAGCTTGTTCAGCGCCTCGACCGCCTGGTCACGGGTGAACCGGAATGGGATGACCAAATCGGGCGCCAATTGGCCCGAGACCTGTGCCGCCACGACGATCGGGCTGCGGCAATATGGGCAGGAGCCCGCGGCGCTGGTCGGATCCGTCATCACGGTGGCGCCGCAAGAGCTGCACGTGTATTCGACCATCCCGGCCAGCGGGTCGGGGCCGGCCTCGGCTGGAGGCCACCCCTCGGGCGCGGGCGGCGGCGCGGGTGGCGCGGCTGGTTGAGCCGCGGCGGCTCGTTCCCATCCCGCGGCTTGGAACTGCGCGGGGTCGAAGGACGACCCGCAGTTCCCGCACACCATGGCGCCCCGCGTCGCGTCGTAGACCAACGACCCGCCGCACTGCGGGCACTTGTAGTCGACGGCTTGTGACACGCTGGCGCCCCCTTTCCAAATGATTCGCACCAATTGTGACAGACACCAGGGGCGCTGCGCCGGTGCCGCGTCCCGCCGACGCGCGGCCGACCCAGCAGCCCGATGCCGTGCCGGACGCCACAACAAAGCCTCCCGCCAACGCCCGGCCGACCCGGCAGCCCGATGCCGTGCCGGACGCCACAGCAAAGCCTCCCGCCAACGCGCGGCCGACCCGGCAGCCCGATGCCGTGGCGGACGCGACAACAAAGCCTCCCGCCAGCCCGGCGGGCGCAGCCGATCGGCTCCGCACTCCTGGCTTCACGCGGCCAGGTTCACGCGGCCGCCCTCTCCTGACGGCGGCGCCAGCGGATCGCCGCGTCGATGAACCCGTCGAGGTCGCCGTCGAAGACGGCGGATGTGTTGCCGACCTCGTGCTCGGTGCGCAGGTCCTTGACCATTTGGTAGGGATGCAGCACATAAGAGCGCATCTGATCGCCCCAGGACGCCTTGATGTCCCCGGCCAGCTCCCGTTTCTTGGCGGCCTCCTCGGCGCGGCGCAGCACCAGCAGACGGGACTGCAAGACCCGCAGGGCGGCGGCCCGGTTCTGGATCTGAGACTTCTCGTCCTGCATCGACACCACGATCCCGGTGGGCAGGTGAGTCATGCGCACCGCGGAATCCGTTGTGTTGACCGACTGGCCGCCCGGCCCGGACGAGCGGAACACGTCCACTTTGATGTCCGATTCAGGGATTTCGATGTGGTCGGTGTCCTCGATCAGAGGGATCACCTCGACCGCGGCGAACGAGGTCTGGCGCCGGCCCTGGTTGTCGAACGGCGAGATGCGCACCAAGCGGTGCGTGCCACCCTCGACGGACAGCGTCCCGTAGGCGTAAGGCGCCGCCACCTCGAACGTGACGGATTTCAGTCCGGCCTCCTCCGCGTACGAGGTGTCCAAGACCTTGACCGTGTGATTGTGGCGTTCCGCCCAGCGCAAATACATGCGCAGCAGCATCTCCGCGAAGTCGGCGGCGTCCACCCCGCCCGCTCCGGAACGGATTGTGACAACCGCGAAGCGCTCGTCGTATTCCCCGTTCAGAAGGGTGCGGATCTCCATGTCGGCCAGGCTGGCCCGCACCGCCGCGAGTTCTTGGCGCGCCTCCTCGAGCGTCTCGGCGTCGGACGCCTCGACCGCCATCTCGAAAAGCACCCCCAGATCGTCGAGCCGGGCCCGCATGGTCTCCAGTTTCTCCAGCTCGCCTTGGGCGTGCGACAACCGTGAAGTCACCTGTTGCGCTCGGTCCGGGTCGTCCCACAGGCCCGGGGCGGCGGCCTCATCGGAGAGTCGCGCGATCCGGGACCGGATCTCATCCGGGGCGCTGACCTGCGCGATCGAACTGAACGTCTGTTGTAGGGCGCGCAGCTCCGCCGCGAAGTCTTGGGTGGCCATGGCGTCAATCGTAGGACCCGCCGACGGTTGGTCCGGCCAAGGGCAATAGGCTTGCGAGTCGTGGAACAGGGTCCGCTGAGGCGCGAATGGCGGCCGCCCCCGCCATATCTCGTGGCCGTGAGCGGGATGGGCGCGATCGCCGCGTTCGCCACACCGACCCCGCCGGCGACAACTGTGATCGGCGTGGTGCTGGCAGCCGCCGCCCTGGGCTCGCGGACCTCGCCCGGAATCACCTCCTTGGTGGCTTGGAGTGCCGGGGTGTTCTCCCTCGTGACCGGCTGCGGCGTCAGCCTGCCCGCATATCTGCTGGTCGGAGTGCCCTTGTGGGCCGTCGCCCGCTGGTCGAGCAGGGCCTTGGTGTTGGCCGGAGCCATCGGCATGGTGGCCGGCGGCGCTCTAGCCGGGTATTTGGCGCGCCTGGCCGCGCTGCAGGTCTACTTGATCGCGCCGACGGGCGGCGCGCGCAGGTTCAGCGTGACCCCCGACACGGAGCTCCAAGCGCTGGCGCTGGCCTTCGCGGTCTGGTCGATCGGCCTGCTGTTCCTGGCCGGCGGTCTGATGGGCCGCTGGCGGGAATCCAACCGCAGCGCCCAACGCGTCGGCAGAGCCAGTCACGAACGAGCGGATCTCCTCGCCGCCCAGAACGCGCTCGCCCAGGAGCGGACGCGGATCTCACGCGAGATGCACGACATCGTGGCGCACTCTCTCTCGGTCATCATCGCCCAGGCCGACGGTGGCCGTTACGCGGCCGCAGCCAAGCCCGAGGCCGCGCTCGACGCCCTCGAGGCGATCGCGCGGACTGGGCGGGATGCGCTGAGCGACATGCGCGGCATCGTGCGCGTGCTCCGTGAGGGCCCCGCCGACCAAACCGTCGAGCTACGCCCGGCGCCCCACGTGCGCGACCTCGATCTGTTGGTCGCCGAAACCCGGGACGCGGGCCTCGACGTCACGTTGGTGCGCGTCGGCCAGCCACGCTACCTGCCGCCGGGCGTGGGCGCCGCGCTCCAGCGGATCGCCCAGGAGGCGCTGACGAACGTGATGAAACACGCGGGGCCGGCCGCGCGGGCGATCCTCACGGAACGCTGGCACGCCGACCGCATCGAGTTGGCGGTGTCCGATGACGGCCGCGGGGCAGCCGCTCCCGGCGACGGCGGGGGGCACGGCGTGATAGGCATGCGGGAGCGAGCGGAGATGCTGGGAGGCGTGTTGCGGGCTGGGCCAGGCCCGACCGGCGGATTCCAGGTGCTGGCGGTGGTGCCGCTGCCGGCGGCAGACAACAAGGAAGGCGGGACGAGATGACGTTGGCGGATCAGCCGCGGGGCGCGGCGGGAGAGCGCCGGGACGCGGCGCGTGAGGTTCGGGCGGGCGGCGGACGCGCGGCGCTCGGCGGACGCGCTGCTGACGGCGGACGTGTGGCGGGCGACCACCCAGCGACACCCGACAACCCGATCACGGTGCTGGTCGTGGATGACCAAGAGCTGGTGCGCTCGGGTTTCTCGATGGTGATCGACTCACAGGAAGACATGCTCGTGGTCGGTGAGGCCGGCGACGGCCACAGCGCGCTGAAGGCGGCGCTCGCCGCCCACCCCGACGTGGTGATGATGGACGTCAGGATGCCTGGAATGGACGGGATCGCCGCGACGGAGCAGATCATCGGAATGGTCAAACCCCCACCCAAGGTGATCATCCTGACCACATTCGACCTGGACGAATACCTCATGGCCGCGATCCGCGCCGGCGCGAGCGGCTTCTTGTTGAAGGACGCCCCGCCCGACGCGATGCTCGCGGCGATCCGCACGGTCCACGCTGGAGACGGCGTGATCGCGCCCGCGCCCACCAAACGCCTGATCGCGTCGGTCGCGGCGGCCACTCCGCCGGACCCGGACGACGTGGCCGCGTTCGAGAACCTCACAGAACGGGAGATCGAAGTCCTCCTGATGATGGCTGAGGGACTGTCCAACACTGAGATCGCGGCGCGGCTCAGCATCGCTGAGACCACGGTGAAAACCCACGTCGGGCGGATCCTGTTGAAGCTCGAGGCCCGCGACAGGGTTCAAGCTGTGGTCGCCGCCTACCGAGGCGGGCTGGTGCAGCGCCACTCGACATAGCCTCGATCCAGGCTTAGCCCGCCGCCGTCCCGTCATCCCACATCATCCGCTCATCCCCTCATCCCATCATCCACTCATCCCATCATCCCCTCATCCCCTCATCCCCCATGATGACCCCGCTGGCGCCGCTGGACGATAGCTTGGGCTGATGCGTCAAGACAGCATCGCGGTGGCCGCCCGCGGCCTGACCAAGGTTTACGGCCAGGGCGAAGCCCGTGTCTCCGCTCTTGGCGGGGTCGACCTCGACTTCAGGCGAGCCCGGTTCACGGCGATCATGGGCCCTTCCGGGTCAGGCAAGTCGACCCTGCTGAACATCCTGGCCGGCCTGGACGCCCCGACAGCTGGATCCGTCCAAGTGGACGGCCGTGACATCTGGTCGCTGGGCGACGCGGCCCGCACCAAGTGGCGCCGCGAACACGTCGGGTTCGTCTTCCAGGCGTTCAACCTGCTGCCCATGCTGACCGCCGAGCAAAACATCTTGTTGCCGCTCGAATTGGCCGGCGCCAAACCCGACCAGGAGTGGTGGGACGCCGTGATCGCCACCATGGCGTTGGCCGACCGCCTGGCGCACCGCCCGGCGGAGCTGTCCGGCGGCCAGCAGCAGCGTGTCGCCCTGGCCCGCGCGGTGATCACGCGCCCCGACGTGATTTTCGCCGACGAGCCGACCGGCAACCTCGACAGCCGCACCGGCGTCGAGGTCTTGAGCTTCCTGCGGCGGTCCGTCCGCGAACTCGGGCAGACCATCGTGATGGTGACCCACGACCCGGCCGCGGCCGCCTACGCCGAGCGCGTGGTGCTGCTCGCGGACGGCGCGGTGGCCGGCGAGATCCTCCACCCCACCAGGGAGTCCGTCCTCGCCGGTCTGGACGAGCTGTCCGGCGCGCCGGTGATTTGACGACATGTTCCTCTTCTCTTTGCGTCTCATGCGCGCCTCGCTCAGCCGCCTCGTGGCCGCCGCGGTGGCGGTCGGTGTGGCGACCGCGTTCATCGTCGCCGCGATCGCCGGCGCCGAAGCGATGTCGCGCACCTTCTTGGGGATCGCCCAACAGCAATACGGCGCCGCCGATTTGGTGGTGTCGACCGGTTTTGAGACGCCGCTCAGCGCAGCAGAAGACGCCTTGATGGCCGATGCCGTCGCCGACGCCTTCCTGCCCGTCACGCTGGTGGCGGTGGTCGAGACGGACGAAGGCGCAGCCGAGTGGACCACGTTGCGCACCGTGTCCGCCAACCCGGAGCTCAACGGTTGGCCGGTGACGAGCGGGACCGAGCCCACCCGGCCGGCCGAGGCGTCCGTGGCGGCGTCCCTGGCGGACCGGCTCGGCTTGACGATCGGGAGCACTGTGCGGTTCCGGACCGAGTTCGAGCGCGTCGCGCCCGCCAAGACGCCAGACAAGGCCGACGCTGTCGACCGTGCCGATCCAACCGGCTCGGCCGACCCGGCCGACGCGTCCGACCCAGCCGGCTCAACCGGCTCGGCCGACCCCGCCGGCTCAACCGGCTCAACCGGCTCAACCGGCTCGGCCGACCTGACCGATCCGGACTCGCAAGAGTCCGTCGCCTACGAGACCGTGACCGTCACATCCCTTCTGACGGTGACCGGCGTCTACGACGACCGGCTCCCGACGTTCTGGTCACGGCCCACGGTGCAAGTGTCGCCCGCGACCCTCGGGCAGATCGGGCTGCTCGAGGCTGGCGTGATCGTGTATGGCGTCGGGGACCTGATGGTGACCGTGGCGCCAGGGGCCGAGGCCATCGACGGCATCGCCGACCAGGTGGGCTGGCAACTCGCGGAGGTGTGGCGCGACCAGGTCGACCCGGAGCAGTGCCCGGACGGCATCGTGCACGTGGAAGACACGGCCGAGCCGGACGCGTGCGCTCTGCTGGTGCGCGGCGCCGACACCGCCGCGCAAGCTCGGGCGGCCGCTTGGGTGGGGCGAGCGGACGCGGTGCGCGCCGTGGGCCTCGTGGCGGCGCTGCTCTCGCTGCTGGTCGCGGGCCTCGTGATCGCGAACACCTTCCAGGTGATGATCGCGGGGCGGACGCGGACTTTGGCGCTGCTGCGTTCGGTGGGCGCGACGCGCGCCCAAGTCCGCGCCTCGGTGATGGTCGAAGCGCTGGCGACCGGACTCGGCGCGGCCGTGCTGGGCGTCGCAACGGGTTGGGCGCTGATCGCCGTCGCGATCGCGGCCGCGGCGCGGCTCTACCCCGCGATCCCGCTGCCGGAGACCGTGCCGCTGTCCCCATGGGTGGCGCTCGGGGCGGTCGGCGTGGGGACGGCCGCCACCTGGATGGCGGCGCTGGCGCCCGCGCAGCTCGCGACGCGGGTCACGCCGGTCGAGGCGCTCAGACCGGTGGGAGCGCCCACTTTGGCGCAACCTCCCGCCAAGGTCAGGCTGAGGTGGGCGGCGGCGTTGGCGTGCCTCGGCGTGGCGGGGGTCGTCTGGGGCATGGTGCTGACCAACGACGACGTCACGCTGTTCAGCGACTCGCGCCTGCAATTCTTCGCCGGGGTCGGAACCGGCGTGGTGGGAGGCGGCCTGATCGCGCTTGGCGTGGTCCTCAGCGCCGTGTTCTGGGCGCCGCATGTGACAGCGGCCGTGGCACGGCCCATCGCGCGGATCGGCGGCGCCACCCGGATCGCTGCCGGCAACCTCTCCCGCAACCCGAGGCGCACCGCGGCCACCGTGACGTCGCTGTTGATCGGGGTGACGTTGGTGACCGGCATGATCGTGACCGCGGCCTGTCTCGAGGCGGCTCTCGACCGCCGCATCGGGGTGAACACCCCGGTAGACCTGACGGTGGGGAGGGTGCGGTCCGAGTGGCGCTCCGCCGAGGAGTCGGACTTCGCCTCGCTGAACGCCGAAGACGCCGAGTTGGCCGATGCCGAGTTGCCGGCCGAACTGGTGTCCCGAGTGGAGCAGATCGACGGCGTGGCGGCGGCCGCGGTGCTGGGCTCGACCTGGCTGGCGGTGTCGGATGGCGCCGGGGAGACGGAGTATTACCGGATCGCGGTGGCCGACGCGGCGGCGGTGCTGGAGGCCTCCAACATCCCAGACTTGGCGCTTGCCATGCGGCCCGGGACCATTTTGGTGTCCGGCTGGATGGGGCAGGCGATTCTGGAATTGGGTGGCGACACGCGCCGCCAGGGCGGGGCCGGCGGCGATGTGACCACTTTGACGGCCTGGGCCGAAGGCGCGTCGCCCCAGGATGTCGAGTTCGTCAGGGTCGACACGCTGGACACCATGGACGTCGGCATGATCGCCGATGTGGCGACGCTGCGGCAGCTCGGCGGAGAGGCGGCGCCAGCCGCGATCTGGGTGCGGGTCGCGGGCGGCGCCGACCCGGTGCGCGTCCAAGACGAGATCCTCGACGCGGCGGACGCCGCGCCGGGCGAGGAGCCCTACCCGGTCTTCGGCGAAGCGGTGCAGCGCGCCCAGCGGCACAAGGCGGTCGACACCGTGCTGCTGATCGGGTTGGCCCTGCTGGCCGTCTCGGTGTTGGTGGCCGTGATCGGTGTGAGCAACACTTTGACCCTGTCCGTGATCGAGCGTCGCCGCGAGATCGCGATCCTGCGGGCCCTCGGGTTGACCCGCAGCCGGACCCGTTGGATGCTCGCGGTCGAGGGCGCGGTGATCGCCGGGGTGGCCGGGTTGGCGGGGACGGCCCTCGGCATCGGCTTCGCGTTTGTGGCAGCCGATCTGGTGCTGGGGCCGGCGCAAGAATACTTCGGCGCGATCCCCTGGGTCAGGGTCGGCGCCGTGTTCGCGGTCACCATCGTCACCGGGTTCTTGGCCTCTGTGATCCCGGGCCGCCGCGCGGCCCGGACGCCTCCGTCGCAGGCCCTCGCCGCTCTCTGAACATCTCGCGCCCGTCCACAGGCGTCGGCTTTATCCGCGGCGGCGCGCGGCGGGGCGGGCCACGGTGGTTGAGTGCACTTGACTCTGGATCTCGCCGACGGGCCCCGCGACTGCTGGGCCGAGGACGGCACGACCCTGCGGCAGGTGCTGACCGACCTGGGCCTCGACGCCACGGGGCCGTTCAATCACGCCATCGACCGGCCGCTGCCCCCGGGGGCGCTCGTCGTGCGCGCCGACCCGGCCGCGCCCGCGCCGACCGCCGGCGGCTGGCGCCTGGTCGCGCTGGGCGGGCCGGACGCCGGCCGCGAACTGAACCTGCGGTCGGCGACCGCCCCGGTGCGGGCCGGCCCCACGCGGCGCGGCCGAGTCCGGTTGGCGCGGCCGCGGCCGGTTGACGCGGCGGGCGGCGCCGGGCCAGTTTGGCTGGGGCGGGTGCGCCGGACACGTTCGGGAGGGCCACGCGCCACCTGGCACCGGCTTCTCTGGCCGCGCCGGGCCGCGCCGGCGACTCTGCTCCGCACGGCCGCTGGCGACCTGTTCGCGCTGATCAGGGAACCGGTGCCAAGCGACGGCGAGGAGACGCAGAACCTCCCCAAGCGACCTTGGCGCCAGGCGGCGGTCAGCGCGGCCACGGGGATCGCCATGGCGGGCGTCATGTTCGCGATGACCCGCAACCCGGTGTGGGCGCTCATGCCGTTGGCGGGGGTTCTGGCGACCGTCATCCCGGCGCTCGCCCGGACCCCGAAGCCGCCATGGGTGGCCGATGTCGTCGGGTTGGATCCGGCCGCTCCCTCGCCACTGGTCCCCGGAGCGGTTCTCGAGCTGATCGGCCCTCAGACCGCGGCCGCGGCGCTGGCCCGCCGTTTGATCGCGCACCGCCTGTCCGCGGGGACGGCTTCGCCGTCCATCACGGTCCCGCGCGAACCGGGTTGGGAATGGGCCCGGTTCGCGCCTGAGGCGCCGCCGCGTGGCCCGGACTTGCTAGTCGAGCGGACCGACCGGGGACTCCGGCTCACCTCCGCCGCGGATTGGCCGGCTGACGCGCCGGCTCCGGGTTGGGACGCCAGCCAGGCGGCGCCGGTCCGGTTGGTGGTGCGCGACGCGGGGCTCGGCATCGTCGCGGCACGAGGTGTGCGCGGGGAGACCAGCACGGCGGCCGGGATGGCGAGCGGTCCGCTGGAGGAACTGCTGCGGCCAGGCCCCACACCCTGTGGCCCCGCGCCCGCCGCGCCGTTCCCGCTCGACGCCGCCCAAATCGCGGCCAGCTGGGCGGCCGGGGCGATCCATCCGCTGGGGACGGCCGCGGACGGCGCCCCGGTGGTCCTCGACCTGGCCAGGGACGGGCCGCACGCGCTGGTCGCCGGCACATCCGGGTCCGGCAAATCGGAATTCTTGCGGGCCTTGATGCTGGCAGAGGCGGTGCGGACGCCACCGGACCGGCTCGGGATAGTCGGCTTGGACCACAAGGGCGGGGCCACCTTCCGGGACCTGGAGCACCTGCCGCACGTCGTCGGCGTGGCGACCGACCTGGACGCCGCCGGCACGGCGCGGGTCCTCACCTCACTCGAGGCCGAACTGGCCAACCGCGAACGTTTGCTGGAACGGCACGCGGTGGCTTCTTGGCTAGAGCTGGCGCCAACGGACCGGCCGCCGCGTCTCCTGGTGGTGGTCGACGAGTTCAGGACGCTGCTGGAGGCCCTGCCTGAGGCCGCCGCGCGGCTGGAACGGCTCGCGGCCCAGGGGCGCTCGCTCGGCATGGGATTGCTGCTCGCCACGCAACGCCCAGCGGGCGCGGTGAGCGCCCAGCTGCGGGCCAATCTCGCCTTGCGGATCTGCTTCCGGGTGGCTGGCGAGGCGGACTCGATGGACGTGATCGGCGGCCCGGACGCGGCGCGTGTCGACCCGGACCTGCCTGGAACCTGTGTGGTGGTGACCGCCGGCCGGCCGCCCACCACCCTCCGGGTGCGCCAGCTGCCTCCGCCCGCCAGGCGGCGGGCCACGCCCGCCACGTGGCCGGACACATGGGCTCCGCCCGCGCCGACCATCCCGACCGTGGCGGCGCTGGCTCGAGCCGTCGCCCGGGCCGCGGCAGCTGCGGGAGCGGCGCCTGCGGCCGCGCCGTGGCGCCCACCCCTGCCCGCCCAGCTCGACTGGTCCCGCCTGCCGCCAGTTCCCGCTGGGCGCGTCGCTTTGGGGCTGGCCGACATCCCTGAGCGCCAGATCCAAGAGCCGTGGACATGGGACCCGAGGACCGGTCACCTCGCGATCCTGGGCGCGCCCCGCTCGGGGCGCACAACGGCCGCGGTGACCGCGGCCGCTGCCCTGACCGCGGCCGGGATCAGGGTCCAGGCGATCAGCCATCACCCGGCCGCGTTCGCGGCGCTCACGGGGCAGCCGGCCCTCGGCTCGGTGGTGGATGTGAGAGACACCGAGCGGGTGTGCGAACTGCTCGCCGCGCTCGCGGCCGAGTTCCCGCCCGGCGGCGCGCCGGGCGTGCTGATAGTCGACGCGCCGGAGGAGGCCGAGGCCCTCGCGTTGGCGGGCGCCGGCCGGCCCCTGATCGACGCGCTCGCTCTAAGCGGACTCGCCCACGGCGCAATCCTGGCCGTTACCGGGCAGCCGAAACCCAGCCGCTGGCTGTCCCAGTTCCCACACCGCTTGGTGCTGCCTGTGGCCAGTCCCACCGACGATTTCGCTCTAGGCGTACCGCGTGATCAAGCCGGGGCGCGCCACCTGCCCGGCCGGGCCTGCCACCTGGGCGCGGGCGCCGCCGGGACCTTGCAAATCTCTGTGGTCGAGGCCGCCGGGCGCTCTGTTCGGCCCGGCGCCGGCCAGGCCGCGGCCGGCCGGTCCCGGCCCGAGTCCGCCGGCGCGCTCAGATTGCTGAGGCCACCACTGCGGGTGCTCCCGCTCCCCCAGCGTGTCACCGACGAGGACCTGCCCCCTAACGCCGCCGACGCGCCGGTGTGGATCGGTCTGGGCGGCCCGTGCGCCACACCGCTAGGGCTCCCGGTGGAGCCTGGGCTGCCGGTCGGGATCGTCGGTCCCCACGGCTCGGGCCGGTCCACGGCTCTGGCGCACCTACGGCGCCGACTCGAGGCGGTCGGGCGCGACGTCCGCCCCCTGACCAGCCAAGACGGCTGGCCGGCGGTCACGGCGGCGCTCTCGGACGGCGCGATCGCGCTGGTGGACGACTTGGATTCGCTCCGCTCCCCGCCGTTCGCGCTACCAGCCACCGGCACGCTGATCGCGTCTTACACCACGGCGTCAGCCGCGGCGCTCCGACCGCCGACGCCACTGTTCCACGCGCGGCCCCGCGGCGTGGTGCTGTGGCCCAGCCAGCCCGGCAGCGGCGCCGCCTTCGGGCCGGGGCGCGCCGCCCAAGGAGCCGTCGAGCTGACCGGCGGCCGGGGGCCAGAACCACCCGGGAGGGGGCGGTTGGTCCTAGGCGGGCGCTCCTATCCTGTGCAGCTAGCCGCTTGACCGCGACCGCTGGGCAGTTCTACGGTAGGTCCCGACGAAGGCCAGTGCGGCCCGCAACCAACCAGGGACCGGGACCACGCGATCGCGCAGAAGTTCCCGCGCAGGTGCTTGTGCTGGTCAGAACGAAGGCCCATAATATGTGGCGCAAATCACACGGCAGAGGTCTTGTCAAAGTGGCTCAGGGTGTGTGACCCTGAAGATCTTGAAACGAGTCGCCGCCGCGCGTCACGGAAGCAGTATCAGCTATAAAGGAGTTACCAATGGACTGGCGTCACGCCGCCGCGTGCCTGGACGAAGACCCAGAGCTTTTCTTCCCGATAGGCAACACCGGACCCGCGTTGTTGCAAATTGAGGAAGCGAAGACTGTGTGCGCTCGCTGCGACGTCGCCGCGTCTTGCCTCGAGTGGGCCATCAACAACAACCAGGACTCTGGTGTGTGGGGTGGCCTCTCGGAGGATGAGCGGCGATCGCTCAAGCGACGCAACGCGCGTGCCCGCCGAGCCGCCTGACCTGTGAAAACGCCGGGAAGCGAACAGGTGGGCGCCACCCCGGCCAGGTCAGCGGCTCGAGCGGCGCCTGTTGCTGCCAGCAATGCGCCCGGGCACGGCACGTCCGAGCGCGGTCATTCCCGAATAGAAATGTGTTCCAGGTCACGTTTTTGGCTCAGCGGAGGTCGGCCCTGACCACCGCTTTGGCGCCCCCGCCGGCGCGGGGTAACCAGTCGATCGAGCCCCGCAATTCGCCCGTCGTGAGGGTCCGCACAATCTGAGTTCCCAGGCCAGCGCCCTCGCCTGGACCATCTTTGGGCATTCCAACACCGTTGTCCGCGACGGTCACAGTCAGCGAATCCCCATCCCGGGTCGCCTTGATCCAGACGGTGCCTCCACCAGCGGGGGCCAGCCCATGTTCGACAGCGTTGGTCACCAGCTCGGTCAAGACCATCGCGAGTGCGGCGGCATCGTCCCCTGGCACATCCCCGAACGATCCCTCCTGCACCGTGCGCACCGGGAAGCCGGTCGACGCGGCGTCGGCGGAGAGCCGCAACGTCCGGCCGAACACCGAATCGAAGTCGACCGTGCCCGCGATGTTCTGCGACAACGCCTCATGCACCGTGGCGATGGTCGCCACCCTCCCGATGGCGGCCTGCAACGCGCTGCGCACCTCCGGGTTGTCCGAGCGCCGCGCCTGCATCCGCAGCAGCGCCGCCACCTCTTGCAGGTTGTTCTTCACCCGGTGGTGGATCTCGCGGATCGTGGCGTCCTTCGTCATCAGCTCCATCTCGGAGCGCCTCAAGTCGGTGACGTCCCGGAGCAGGATCAACGCGCCGGTCCGGCTGCCGCGGTGCGTCAGCGGCACGGAGCGCAACGCTATCGCGACCGCCCCGATCTCGATCTCGGTGATCCACGGCGCGCGCCCCATCGCGACCACGGGCAGGGTCTCGTCGACGTGCCGTGACCCACGCAGACGCTCGGCCAAGACCTCTACCAGCAGCGACCCGGTGAGTTCCTCGATCACGCCGGCCCTGTGGAACGCCGACAGCGCGTTGGGCGAGGTGAAGAGGATCTGGCCTTGCGCGTTGAGCCGCAGCACGCCATCGCCCACCCGGGGGGTGTTCCGCGCCGAACCGGAGGGTGCGGCCGGCGAGGGGAACTCCCCTCGGGCGATCATGCCCACCAGCTCGTCGGCGAGCTGCAAGTAGTTGATCTCGACGCGGGACGGGTTGCGCAGCGCGCCGATGTTCGCGTGCCGCGTCAGCACCGCGATCCGGCGGCCCTTGTTGACCACCGGGATCACTTCTTCGCGGATGCCGTAAGCGCCGTGCCACCTTGGGTCGTGGTGGCGCTGGATCACGCCGGTCTCCATGACCGCCGCCATCTCGGCCCGCTGGTTGGCGTCCGCTTCGGTGCCCACCAGGTCGTCGTGGTACATCGTCGAGCCGGTGCCGGGGCGCCGCAGGGCCGCCGCCACGAACGAGCCTGTCGTGGTCGGCAACCACACCACCAAGTCAGCGAACGCCAGGTCGGAGACCACTTGCCATTCGGTGATCAGTCGCCTGATCCACTCCTGATCCTCGGGCGCCAGATCCGACATCCGCTCGGCTATGGCGGCGAAAGAGGACACGCGAGAATACTAGAACACGCCCGCGTGAGCCAGGCTCGGCTCAGCTGCGAGAGTCCCGGTCAGCGGCCCGTTCGCGGCGCCCATCGCACGATGCCGGGCCCAGACGCCGGGCGGCCGCCCAGCCCGCCGTCCGCCTGGGCCAAGATCCGTGTGGCGGGCCGCCGGGCGGCGCCCGGCGGCGCGAAAGACTAATCTGGGCGGATGCGCCTCACATCCAGCCACGACTACCCGGTCCCACCGGACCGCGTCGCGGCGCTCTTCGCCGACGCGCGGTTCTCGACCGAGGTCGCGCGCGCGGCCGGAGCGCTCGAGCCGCGGGTCGATGTGGCCCGCGACCCTTCCGGCGAGTTCACTTTGACAGCGCGGACCGTCAACCCGAGCGTCCAGCTCCCAGCTCAGATCCGGCCGCTGGCGCCGCGCGGTCTGGAGATCCGCCAGGCGCAGGTGTGGGAGGCGCCTGGGCCGGACGGCGGCCGGCGTGCCACGCTCGCTGGTGAGATCGTGGGCGCGTCCGTCCGGATCACTGGGACGGTCACCTTGGCGGTGGCGCCGGGCGGGTGCCGCTTGACTTTCGCCGGTGAGATCAAGGCCCTGATCCCGCTCCTCGGCGCGACGGTCGAGAACGCCGCCGCGCCAGCCGTGGAGGCCTATCTCGAGGCTCAGGATCGGGTCGCGCGGGAGTGGTTGGCGCGCGGCGCCTGAAGCTTGCGGGAACGCTTGGGTCAGGCCGAGCCGAGCACGTCCACCACGAAGATGAGCGTCGAGTTCGCTGGGATCGAACCCATCTCCTGGTCCTGGTAGCCCAGCTCGGGCGGGACCACGAGCAGCACTTGGCTGCCCACCGGCACGCCTTCCAGGCCTTGGTTCCAGCCGGTGATCACCGAGCCGCCGAGTGTGAAGGTGAACGGCTCGCCTGTCCCTGCCCAGGAGCTGTCGAACTGGGTGCCGTCCGTCAACCAGCCCGAATAGTGCACCCACACGCCCTGCCCCACGGCCAGGGGCGGCCCTGAACCCCGGATCAGCACCTCGCTGACCAGTTCTGTGGACGTGAGCAGGGTCTCGGGGATGGTGATCGAGGGGCTGCCGTCGGCTGCGAGCTCGACGACAGGGAGATCCGGTGAGCTGGGCGTCACCGTCTCGCCTTCGGCGCGGCTGAGCACCTCGCCGCCATCGGGTCCGGCGGCGACAGCGGTGATGGTCAACGCCAGCACGGATGTGGTGGGCTCCACCTCGGCGGTGGCGGTCGACGCGGCGGCGTAGGTGACCGCGATGATGATTTGGGCGCCTTGCCGTTGGCCGACCACCGCATCCCAGACGTAGTCGCCCTCCGCCGCTTCGGCTGTCACCGTGTAGCCGATCGGCTCGCTGCCCAAGTAGGTCGAGGCGAGCATGGAGCCATCCGCGCCGTCGACGATCACGCAGTCGATCAACAGGGAGTCGCCGGGGTCGACGACGGGGCCGTCGCCTTCTCGGACCACGCGGAACACGGAAGCGCCCTCCGCGAGGTGCAACGGTGTCTCGAACTCCAAAGTGGGCGGCGTGCCGTCCACCCAGGTGACTCCGGCGAGCGCGCCCGGCTCCTCCTCGGCCTGTGACATCTCTGGGCTGGGAGTCGGCGTGACGGACGTGCTGCTGCCGTCAGCGCAGGCGGCCATGAGGGCGAAGCCGCACAGCGCGGCGACAACAATGGTGGTTCTTTTCATTTCGGCTTCCTCTAGCTTGCGACCCCGGCAACCCTATCTGACGGCTCTGGCGAACGTAAGGCGGATCCCTCCGATGTCGGCGCCGTCACTCGGCGCGCCGCGGCCCAGTTACCCCCGGGGTCGCGGACCGCGGAACTCTACACTTCTCGTCCCTGGCGGGAGAAGTGTAGGAATGGTCACGCCCGCCCGGATCGCGGTCCACGGGCCCGGAACCAGCGTAAGCCGCTGACCTGCGGAGACACGTCCCGCGCGGGTTCGCGGTCAACACGGGCGCCGTGGAGCCGGCCGCGGAACTCTACACTTCTCGTCTCTGACGGGAGAAGTGTAGGAATGGTCAGACCCGCCCGGATCGCAGTCCACGGGCCCGGAACCAGCGTAAGCCGCTGACCTGCGGAAACACGTCCCGGGCGGGTTCCGGGTCATCACGGGCGCCGTGGCGCGGGGCGCGGAACTCTACACTTCTCGTCTCTGGCGGGAGAAGTGTAGGAATGGTCAGACCCGCCCAGATCGCGGTCCACGGGCCCGGAACCAGCGTAAGCCCCTGACCTGCGGAAACACGTCCCGGGCGGGTTCACGGTCAACACGGGCGCCGTGGGGCCGGCCGCGGAACTCTACACTTCTCGTCTCCGGCGGGAGAAGTGTAGGAATGGTCAGACCCGCCCGGATCGCGGTCCACGGGCCCGGAACCAGCGTAAGCCGCTGACCTGCGGATACACGTCCCGGACGGGTTCACCGTCAACACGGGCGCCGTGGCGCGGGGCGCGGAACTCTACACTTCTCGTCTCTGGCGTGAGAAGTGTAGGAATGGTCAGACCCGCACAGATCGCGGTCCA
>JAITLE010000130.1 GCA_031278075.1 Bifidobacteriaceae bacterium
CCGCCTCCTTCGAGCGCGCCTCGGGCATGCGACCGACCCCGCGTCTCAAGCTGGCCAGCCACGACCGCGTGCTTTGTGACTGGAGAACGCAGAGCGCGATGATCACGGCGGCCTTGAACGCGGGCGTGGCCGAGGCCGGCACCCCCAAGAACAGCACCGTCTTATCCAGTGTGGCGATCAGCAAGGCGCCGACGGTGGCGCCCGCGATCGAGAACTTGCCCCCAGCCAACGAGGTGCCGCCGATGACGACGGCCAGGATCGCGTCCATCTCCAACAAGTAGCCGGTGTTGGAGACGTCCACCACCATGACCGTGGCGGTGGCGAAGACGCCCGCCACCGCCGCCAGGAACCCTGAGATCACATAAGTGATCAGGATCAGACCGCGAGCTCGCAGACCCGCGAGGCGGGCCGCGACCGGGTTCAGCCCGACTGCCTCGATCATCATGCCGAGTGCCGTCCCGCGGCAGACCAGGGCCACGATCACCACTATGCCGACCGCCAGGAGGAAGACGAACGGCAGGCCGCCGACGTAGCCGTTGGATATGAAGCGGAAGGGCGCAGACGTCGCCCGGGCGTTTTGCCCGCCTGTTATCACCTTGGCGAGACCGCGGGCCCCCAGCATCATGATGAGAGTCGAGATGAAGGGCTGCAGCCCGACCACGGTGACGAGCAGCCCGTTGACGGCGCCCAAGGTGGCGCCGAGCGCCAACGCCAACGCCAGCGCCGTCAGCGCGGAGCTGAGCGACTCAGGGCGGGCGGCGGCGCTGAGGAATTGCATCGAGACGGCCCCGGCGGCGGCCATGACCGAGCCGACCGACAGGTCGATGCCGGCCGTCGCGATCACCAGGAGCATGCCGACAGAGATCATGAGCACGGGCGCGGCGGCGCGCATGATGTCGATGACGTTGCCGAATAGGCGGCCGGTGTCAGAGTTGTATGTGACCGTGAGGTAGCTCGGATCCTTGACCAAGTCGATGGCCAGCAGCACCAGGATCGCCACCACGGCGCCAATCCAGGGCGTCTGCGCCAATCGCCGCGCCCGCTCCTTGAGAGCCGGACCCGCGCCAGCCTGTCTCACCTGCCAGTCGGCGCGGTTGGGGGAGGCGCTCATGCCGGCTGTCCTTCCTGGGCGATGATCTTGACAATGGTGTCGACCGTCACCCCGGGGCCATTGTCCAAGCGCGCGACCACCTGGTGGTCTTTGAGCACCACGATCCAGTCCGCCAGGCGGACCACCTCTTCCAACTCGGAGGAGATGAAGATCACAGTGACGCCGGAAGCCGCCAACTGGCGGACCACCTTCTGGATGTCTGCCTTCGCCCCGATGTCGATCCCGCGAGTCGGCTCGTCCAAGATCAAGACCTCTGGGTCGGTGGCCAGCCAGCGCCCCAGGAGCACTTTTTGCTGGTTGCCGCCGGACATGAAGCGGATCAGCCGGTCGGGGTCCGCGGGCCGAATGTCGAAGGCGTCGAAATACTTGGCCACGAGGTCATCCTGGTCCTTGCGCTTCAGCGGCCTGGCCCATCCCCGACCCGCCTGCTTCGCCAGGATCATGTTCTCCCGCACGGTGAAATCGCCGATGACTCCCTCGTCGCGGCGGTTCTCCGAGGACAGCGCGATCCGGTGCTTCAACGCGACCGCCGGCGAGGTCAAAGACACCTTCTTGCCGTTCACCGCAACCGTCCCGCTTTCAGGCCGATCCGCGCCGAACAGCAACCGGGCCAGCTCAGTCCGACCGGATCCCAGCAGGCCGGCAAAGCCCACGACTTCGCCTTTCTTGAAAGACAGCGACGTCGGATTGATGGATCCTCGTCGGCTGAGGTTCTCGATGGCGAGCGTCGCCGACCCGCCGTCCTCGCCGCGCTCGCTCGCCCCGGCGGCCTCGTATGTTTGATACTCCCGTCCAATCATCGCCGAGATCAGATCGGTCTGGGTCAGCTCAGTGATCACGTGCTCGCCGATGTAACGCCCATTGCGTAGGACGGTAACCCTGTCAGCTATTTCAAACACTTGATCCAGAAAATGCGACACGAACAAGATGGCCACGCCCTCATCTCTGAGAGCGCGAATCACCTCAAAAAGGTTTTCGACCTCTCGCGCGTCCAAAGAGGATGTCGGCTCGTCCAAGATCAAGACCCCGGAATCTCGGACCATCGCCCGTGATATCGCGACCAATTGCTGCACCGCCAACGACAGATCTCCCAGCGGCGCCCGGGTGTCGATCCCAGTCAACGACAAGCGCGCCAACGCCTGGCTGGCCGCGGCGTGGGTCTTGCGCCAGTTGATTCCCAGACCGCCCCGGATCTCTTGCCCCAACATGACGTTCTCCCCGATCGACAAGTTCGTGCAGAGGTTCACCTCCTGATAGACGGTCGAGATGCCGTGCGACTCGGCGTCGCTGGTGCCGGCCAGCCGGATCGGCTGACCGGCCAACCTGATGTCCCCTTCGTCTATCCGGTAGACCCCGGTGAGCGCCTTGATAAGCGTCGACTTGCCGGCCCCGTTCTCACCCATCAGCGCGTGCACCTCGCCTGGCCACAAGCGGAAACGCACATCATCAAGGGCTTTGACCCCCGGGAAGGAAATGCTTATACCCATCATCTCGACGATCGGCCCGGACGTGGTTGTCTCATTCATTAGACGTGTCCCTTTAGCGATAACGGTTCGGCGAGGCCCGGGCGCGGCGGCAAACGCCGCGCCCGGGCACATTGGCCGCCAGCGGCGGCTTCTGGCGGGTTCCCTAGACGGAGAAAAGACAGGGTCAGTACTTGCGATCCGGCAGAGCCGCGGCGGCCGCCTCCGGAGAATCGAACGTCGTCGACGGGACAATGATGTACGAATCGACAGACTCGCCCTTCAGGGTCTTGTTGACAACGTCGAGGGCGGTCTCCCCGAACAGCGGGTTGTATTCAGCCACGAAGCTGAGCTGACCGTCCGCCAGCGCCTGGAGAGCGTTCTTGGTCCCGTCGA
>JAITLE010000161.1 GCA_031278075.1 Bifidobacteriaceae bacterium
CTCATGTCTAAACGCCTAGCAGCAGCAGCGAACTCCGAACTGGTGTACTGTGCTCCTCTGTCGCTGTGGAACACCGCGCCGCCAGCCGCCCGCCCACTGGCGCGGGCCATCTCCAACGCCTCCACCACCAAGGAGGCGCGCATGTGGTCGGCGACCCGCCAGCCGATCACCATCCTGGTGGTCAGGTCGATCACGGTGGCGAGGTACGCCCAACCCTCCCCGGTCTTTATGTAGGTGATGTCGCCGACCAGGAACGTGCCGGGCACCGGCGGGTTGAACCGGCGTCCGACCAGGTCTGGGCGTTTCGGCGCGTCGGGGTCCGCCACCGTGGTGCGCTTGGACGCGTTCGGCTGGACCCCGGCGACCCCGAGCTCGCGCATGAGGCGCCCCACCAGCCACAAAGACACCCCCGCCCCCGGCTCGGCCGCCAGCGCCGCCTTGATCCGGCGGGCGCCGTAGCGGCCCTTGGACGTGTGCCACACCCATAACACCCATTCCTTCAACCACGCCCTGACCAGCGGCCACGCTGCCCCCGGGGCGGCGGCCGGCGGCCTGGGGGCCGACGGGTCGGGCTTGGTGCGCCCGGCCGCGCCGCGCGGCACGGGAGGCGGCGCCTCGGCCTTGGGGACGGGCCGGCCCGCTTTGCGCCAGGCGTAGAACCCGGCCCTGGCGACACCCAGCAGGCCCGCCATCATCGTGATCGGGAAGTTGGCCTTCTCCTGCTCCATCAGCTGGTACTTCAGCCTTGCGGGAGCTCCCGGGCGAAGAAGGCCGCCGCTTTTTTCAAAGTATCCGGACCGCCTGGTTATGCCGCCTTCGGGGCGCGGGCGCTGGTGCGCGGCCCGGATGGTCGGCATAACCGGAGCCGTTGCGGGCTGGGGGTAGTTCTCTTGTTGTCGTGGCCGCCAACGGGTGGCGGCCCTGGACGATTGGAGAAGGGTTATGCGTGTTCCGGGACCGCCTTCGGCGGTGTTGTGCGAGTACGAGACGTGGCTGGCGGACGAGCGTGGGCTGGTGGCGTCCACGATCGGCAATCATTTGAGGTGGGCGCGCCGGTGGTTGGAGTGGTTGGAAGCGGATGGCGGGTCGTTGGGCCAGGCTTCGGCGGGCCAGGTGGGGCGGTTCGTCGCGCAGACGGCCGCTGGGTGCGCCAGCGTGGGGACGGCGAAAACGATGGTGGTGTCGCTGCGGGTGTTCCTCAGGTGCGCTTTCGCGCGGGGTTGGACGGGGGCGGATCTGCGGGGCGCGGTTCCCCGGGTGGCTTGTTGGCGCGGCGCTCAGATCGCGAAGGCGCTGCCGGCTGGGGTGGTCGACCGGCTTGTCGGCTGCCACGATCTGGGCACGGCTCAGGGGCTGCGCGACCGGGCTGTTGTGCTGCTGCTGGCCCGGTTGGGGCTGCGGCGGATCGAGGTGGCCCGGTTGGTCCTGGCAGACGTGGACTGGCGGGCCGGAGCGGTCACCGTGACGGGGAAGGGCGGGGCGCGCGACCGGCTGCCTCTGCCGGGCGAAGTCGCCGAAGCGTTGGCCGCCTACGTGATGGGCGGGCGTCCGGGCGGTTTGGGCGACGCGGTGTTCTTCACGGTTTGGCCTCCGGTCAAACCGATCACCCCGCAGGTGGTCTCCTCCCTGGTCAGGGCCGCCGCCCAACGCTGCGGTTTGGAGGGTGTCGGGCCGCACCGGCTGCGGCACACGCTCGCCTCCCAGATGCTCCGCGCCGGGGCCGGCCTGGAGGCGGTCGGGCAGGTCTTGCGCCACAAAGACCTCTCGTCGACCAGCGTCTACGCGAAAATCGACCTGGCCCGCCTGGGACGCCTGGCGCCGCTGTGGCCGGAAGCCGCGGATGATCGGGGGGCCGACAGGTGAGCGGGCCGACGCTTCGGGAACAGGCCGCCGCCTATGTCGCGTTGCGACGTTCGCTCGGGTTCAAACTCGACTCGTTCGCGTTCGAACTGGACGCCATGGTCAACTATTTCGAGACGAACGGCTGGGACGCGGTGACGCCGGACCGGTGCGCCAAATGGGCGCGGGAAACCGCCCGGCCGGTCAAGGACGCCACCGTCGCCTACCGGATGCGGGTGGCGCGCTGCTTCGCGCGGCACATGGCCGCCGTCGACCCGTCCTGCCGGGTCCCGCGGTCGGACGCGCTGCGCTTCCCGGTCTCCCGGCGCACGCCGCGGGTCCTGACAGCCCGCGAGGTCGAGGCGCTGGCCGCGCACGCCACGTGGCTGAGGGACGACCTGCCCGCTGTGGTCTACCCCGTGTTGATCCGGTTGGCGTGGGTCACCGGCGCCAGACGCGGCGAGCTGCTCGCCCTGGACGACTCCGACATCGACCTGGCCGGGCGGGTCGCCCACATCAAAGACGCGAAGTTCGGCAAGACACGGGACGTGCCACTCCACCCGACCACCTGCCAAGCTCTGGAACGCTACAAGAGCCGCCGCGACGACCTGCGCCCGGACCGGCCCACCGCAGCGCTGCTGGTAAACACACTCGGCCGCAGGCTGGGCGCGTCCAGCGTCGAGCGGACGTTCAGGGCGCTGGTCGCGGCCGCCGCGTTGGGAACAGCGCCCGGCGGCGGCCGGATCCATTTCCACGATTTGCGTCACTCAATGATCGTGGGCACGATCACCCGCTGGCACCAGGACCGCGCCGACACGCAAGCGCTGCTACCCGAGCTGTCCACTTTTGTTGGGCACCGCGACCCAGCTTCGACCTATTGGTACGTCACCGGCACCGCCGAGTTGCTCGGCCGGGTCAAAGACCGCCTCGAAGCGTTTGAGGCCGCCGGGCAGGGGGCGGCGGCATGACCGGGTTCCCAGCGCTCGTCCAAGGGTTCTTCGCCGACCGGCTGATCGGGCAGCTCGGCGCGTCGCCCCACACCGTCGCCGCCTACCGTGACGCGGTCAAGACCCTGATCTGCTACGCCAGCGTCCAGTCCGGGAAGCAACCCTCCGACCTCGACCTCGCCGACCTCGACGCCGCCCTCATCGGCCGGTTTCTGACCTGGTTGGAGACCGGCCGCGGCAACGGCGTAGCGACCCGTAACGCCCGCCTGACGGCGATAAAAGCGCTCTACCGGCACGCCTCCTACCAAGCCCCGGAGCACGCCCACCTGATCGCCCAAGTCCTGGCCATCCCCCCGAAACGCGGACCAAACCCGGTCATGACCTACCTCACACCCGAAGAGGCCTGTGCCGTCACCGCCGCGCCCGACACCGCCACCAGGCAAGGCCGGCGCGACCAAACCCTCCTGCACCTCGCCATCCACACCGGGCTGCGGGTCGCCGAGATCACCGGCCTGACCGTCGGGGACATCCAACTCGGCGCCGCCGCCCACCTCCAATGCCGCGGCAAAGGACGCAAAGACCGGATCGTCCCGCTCACAACGGAAACAGCCAACCTGGTCCGCGCGTGGACGCGGGAACTGCCGCCAGGCCCCGACCAAGCGTTGTTCCCCGGCCCCGGCGGCAAGCCGCTCAGCCGTGACGCGGTCGCGAAACTCCTCGCCAAACACACCGCAACCGCAGCAGAAACCTGCCCAACCATCACATACAAGCACGTCACTCCCCATACGATGCGACACACGTGCGCTATGATGCTGCGCTCGGCGGGAGTCGACATGTCAGTCATCGCGGTCTGGCTCGGACACGCCAGCACCGCCTCGACCGACGTCTACCTCCACGCCGACATGCGGATCAAGCAGCAAGCCCTCGCGCTCGTCGCCCCGGCCGGCGTCAAACCCGGACGCTACAAACCGCCCGACGGCATCATCCAATTCCTCGACACGCTCTAACCGCCCCCGCCTGGTTATGCCGACCATCCGGGCCGACCACCAGCGCCCGCGCCCCGAAGGCGGCATAACCAGGCGGTCCGGATACTTTGAATTATCAAGCGGGCTTGATAATTCAAAAACGAGTTCTCTTGGTGCTTGCGATGAAATAAGGTGGTTTGGTCGGCGTGTCGCCTGGCGGGGTCATGTATTGTCTGGGGCCGTTGGGCGCGGCGGGGGTTTGATGGTGTAGTTCCAGTCGCCGTGGAAGTCGCAGCGGACCAGGACGCCGTCGGTTTCGAGTTGTTTGATCTGTCCGGCGGTGAATGATTGCCCAAGGGGGTAGGGGGCGGTGTCGAGTTCGGCCTGGACGGTCAGGCCGGTCCGGGTGGTGGTGGCGGCGATGGTGTGGACTATGACCTCGTGGCTGACGAGGGGCCGCCCGCGCCAGTTCATGGTGATGAAGGAGAACAGGCGGTGTTCGATCTTGTTCCATTTCGAGG
>JAITLE010000185.1 GCA_031278075.1 Bifidobacteriaceae bacterium
CGGCGACATGGGGTCCCTCGACGAGGACGGCTACCTCTTCATCACCGGCCGCAAGAAGGAGTTGATCGTCACCGCCGGTGGCAAGAACGTCGCACCGGCGGTCCTCGAAGACCGCCTGCGCGGCCACCCGCTGGTCTCGCAGGTGGTCGTGGTCGGGGACGGCAAACCGTTCATCGGCGCGCTGGTCACCCTGGACGCGGAGATGCTCCCGGGCTGGCTCGCCAACCACGGCAAGCCGCCCATGAGCGTCACCGAGGCCCGCACCGACCCCGCGGTCCTCGCCTCCTTGGAGCGCGGTGTGGCCCGCGCCAACGAGGCGGTCTCCCGCGCCGAGTCGATCCGCAAATTCCTCGTCTTAGACGGTGATTTCACTGAACTGAACGGCTTCCTCACGCCCTCCCTCAAAGTCAAACGCGACAAGGTGTTGGCTGCTCACGCCAGCAAGATCGAGGAATTGTACGCGGCGGGGGCGGGGGCGACTGCGCTCTAAGACCGCGCCGACCGTTAGAGTATTTCCCATGTCTACCAAGCGCCTGGCAATCATCGCCGCCACGTTCGCGGCTTTCGCCCTCACCGCCTGCTCGCCCGCCTCGCCCCAGGATGTGGCCACGGAGAAAGACGACGACGGCACCGTCATCACCGACTTCGGCCAAGTCTCTGAGACGGAGGGCCCGGTCGGCGGGATCGACGAGGCGCTGCCGACCACAGCCGATGTCGACGAGAACTGGATCTCCGCGCCCTGGGCCCTCGCGGGCACTGTGGACAAGGACTCGGTCGAGGTCCCGATCATCTATGTCTGGGGCAACCAGCAGTGCGAGGCTCACGCCACTTATGCCCCCGAGGGGAGCGCGGAGGGCAACCCCGTCTTCGGCCTTGAGGAGACCGAACAGACCGTGACGATCGGGTCTTATGTCGTCTCGACCTTGGAGGGGAGCCCCTGTCCGACACCCGCGCTCTACGCGTACAAGTGGGGCACAATCAAGCTCGCCGAGCCGCTCGGAGACAGGAAGCTGGTCCACGCGGGCCTCGCCGAACGCTACGCGGACTTCGACTGGAGCGCCAGGACCAGCTTCGGAGTCAGCGGCGCCCAAAGCGGCGCCACGGACGCCGCCACGGACGCCGCCACCGCAGAGGAGTCGAACCAATGATCACGGCCATCGTGTTGATCAACACAGAGGCGAGCCTCATCCCGGAGGCGGCCCAGGCCATCGCCGACATCCCGGGAATCGAGGCGGTCTATTCCGTCACCGGTGAGGTGGACCTGATCGCTGTCGCCAAGGTCCGCCGTCACGAGGATCTGGCTGGGATCATCGCCGACCAGGTCTCGAAGACGCCGGGTGTGGTCACGACCCAAACCTTCATCGCGTTCCAGACCTATTCTCAGCGGGACCTCGACGAGGCCTACGACTTAGGCCTCGGGGACTAGCCCCAACGCCCGTCAGGCGCGGGTCGCCGCCGACCAGCGCTCCAACAGCGCGGCCGCCCGCCCGTCGTCGATCGCGGCCGCGGCCACATCCATCGCCGCCCGCAGGCGCTCAGCCAGGGCGCCTGCCCCATCACCCGCCGCGACCAGCCCGGCGGCCGCGTTGAGCACCACGGTGTCACGGACCGGCCCGCGTTCCCCCGCCAAGACGCGGCGCACGACTCGGGCGTTCAGCGCGGCATCGTCCCCCCGCAAGTCCTGCAAACGGATCGGCGCCATGCCCAGCTCAGCCACCGGGTCGAGGACGCTCGCCAGAACCGCGCCGCCGCGCGCCTCCCAGACTTGCACCGGCCCGGTGGCCGCCATCTCGTCGAGCCCGTCGTCGCGGCCCCGGAAGACCAGCGCGCCCACGCCGCGCGCCGCGAGCGTGCCGGCCATCAGCGGCGCCATGGCCGCGTCCGCGCATCCGATGGCGGCGGCGCGCGGCCGCGCCGGGTTCGTCAGCGGCCCCAAGAAGTTGAACACCGTCGCCAGCCCCAGTTCGCGGCGGGCCTGGGCCGCGTGCCGCATCGACGGGTGGAACATCTGGGCGAACAGGAAGGCGATGCCGACTTCCTCGAACACTTCCACGATCCGCTGGGGCGGCAGCGCCAGGTCGACCCCGAGCGCTTCGAGGACGTCCGCGCTGCCGGATTTGGACGATGCCGCCCGGTTGCCATGTTTGACGACCTTCGCGCCTGCCCCGGCCACGACGAGCGCAGCCATGGTGGAGACGTTCTGTGTGAACGCCCGGTCGCCGCCTGTGCCGACGATGTCGACCGCGTCAGCGGGCAGGTCGATGGACACCGCGTGGGCGAGCATCGCGTCAGCCAACCCGGTGAGCTCAGCGACGGTCTCGCCCTTCGCGCGCAGCGCCACCAGCAACCCGGCCAGCCTGACGGGTGAGGCGCGGCCCCCCATGACCTCGTCCATCGCCCAGCCCGCCTGGTCGCCGGTCAGGTCCCGGCGGGCGATCAGGGACGCGATCAGATCGCGCCAGACGGTCTCAGGCGCGGCCTGGAGCACATCCTGGGCCATGCCGTCTCTCGGCGCCACGCGTCAGAGCTCCGCCACGCCGAGCAGCTGCGTGACCTGGGTGGTCAACTCGAATGGATCGATCGGCTGCACCACCGCGGCGTCCGCCCCGGACCACGCGGCCAGCCAGGCGTCCTGCGGGCGGGCCAAGAGCAACAGGACCGTGGGCGTCCAATCGAGTTCCGCCCGCATCTGACGGACCATGCCGACGCCGCCGAGCTTGGTCGTCTCGTTGTCGATCACCACTAAGTCGAACCGCTCCGCCGCGCACTTCGCCATGACGATGGGGTGCGTCGCCACCTCGGTCCATTCGATCCGCAGTCCTTGTGGGCCGGCCGTGTCCCCGACCGTCTCGCGCACCAGCTGTCTGATGGCGGCGTTGTCGCTGTGGAGCAGGATGCGGGCGCACGGCTCGCGGCGGTCGGCGGTGGCCATCGGCGTGGTCGCGGAGAGGGTCATGGGATAAATGTTACCGGGCATCTTCGCCGCCAATGGGTTGCCGACGTCGCCGCCGCGCCTCGGCGGCCGCCCGCCCGGATCCGGGCACGCCGACAGGCGCCCCTGAAACGTCTTTGCTGGTCAATGGCGCCGCTAGCGCACAGACCGGCCCGCGGCCCGCGCAGGCGGCGGCGTGCTCGCCCCGTCGCCGACATAGATGGCCCCGCTGCCATGATGTAATGAAGTTGCTAAAAATAGCTCGAAAGCGAAAGGAATGGGACCAATGGCCATCTACACGTTACCCGAACTCCCGTACGACTACTCGGCGCTGGAGCCCCACATCTCAGGCCGCATCATGGAGCTGCACCACGACAAGCACCACGCCGCCTACGTGGCCGGCGCGAACGCCGCCCTCGAGCAGCTAGCCGCGGCCCGCGCCGCAGGCGACCACGCCAACCTCCCCAAGCTCGAGAAAGATCTCGCGTTCAACCTCGCCGGCCACGTCAACCACACCGTCTTCTGGCAGAACCTGACACCGGACTCCCAAGGGGCGCCGCTGGGCGAGCTGGCCGAGGCGATCGCAGCCGACTTCGGCTCCTTCCAAGCGTTCAAAGCCCAGTTCAGCGCCGCGGCGACCAGCATCCAAGGCTCCGGCTGGGCGATGCTCGCGTTCGAACCGCTCGGCGGGAGACTCTTGGTCACCCAGCTCTACGACCACCAGTCGAATCTCGCCGCCGGCATCAAGCCCTTGCTGGTGCTCGACATGTGGGAGCACGCCTTCTACCTCGACTATCTCAACGTCAAGGCCGATTACGTGGCGGCCTTCTGGAACATCGTCAACTGGGAAGACGTGGCCGCCCGGTACGCGGCCCGCTGACCGCGCTTAGCAGAACGAGTTGCCGCAAGCGCAGCCCCGCTGCGCGTTGGGGTTGTCGATCGAGAAGCCTTGGCTGGAGATCGTGTCCTCGAAGTCGATCACAGCGCCGTCCACCAGCGGGGCGGACAGCTGGTCCACGATCAACGGCACACCGTCGAACAGGACGATCGAGTCGCCCTCGAGGACTGTCGAGTCGAAGCCCAAGTCGTACATCATGCCCGCGCAGCCGCCGGCCTCCACCGCGAGCCGCAGTTTCAGGTTCTCGTCGGCCTCGCGCGCCAGCAGCTCCTTGACCTTGGCGGCCGCCGCCGGGGTGAGTGTGACGCCATGCGCGGTCTTCGTCGCAGCGACGGTCATAGAAGTCTCCTCCGCTCGGATCGGTTGGTCAGGCTCACCTTACTCGCCGCGCAAGCGCGGCGCTAAATAGGCGCCCGCGAGTTCTGCCACCAGCTTAGGCGCCGTCCGCGGCAGCATGTGCCCGTGGCCCGCCAGCTCCACCCACTCAGAATCCGGGATCAGCCGGGCCACGCGGCGCGACTCGCGCCGCGGCACCACGTCCCGCTCCCCCACCATGATCAAGGTCGGCACCGTCAACGACTCGAGTTGAGCACGGCTGACGTCGGGTTGGCCGACCATCAACCCCCAGACGTCAGCCCGGCGGCGCGCCGCCGGGCTGACCAGCCCACCCAGGCGCATCGCCTGATGGCCCGCCATGATCAGCGCGTTCGTGCCCGCCCGCAGCGCCGCCTGATTGACGTTGCCGCCCAACAACACCTGAGCGGCCAACAAATCAGGCCGGTGGATCGCCACATCCAGGCCTATGTTCGCCCCATCGGAGAACCCGATCAGTCCGAAGCGGACCGGTCCCGGGCCTGACCACGCCGTCCTCGACGCCCCCGACCAGCGGCGCCGATAGTCCAACATGGCCCGGGCGGTGTCGATCGCGAGCTGCTGAATGGTCAAAGGGCGCCGGCCCGCGGCGGTCCCACCGTGGCCCCGCGAATCCAACCGGATCGTGGTGAACCCCTCGAGGTGCGCCAACATCTGGTCGAACACGGCCGAGTCCTCCGAGTTGCCGTGCAACAACACCACCGGCGGCCCAGCGCCGGACACCCGGGCGGCGAGTTCGCCCAGGATCACGGCGCGAGCCGCGCGAACAGCAGAGCCTCCGCCAGGATCGCGCGCCGCAGCATGTCCAACGACTCCGACTCGTCCCCGGCGTGCGCCCGCGAGTCGCCGTCTTCGACGCCTGTGATCAATATCTCCATGTCAGGGAAGACAGCCTGCAATTCGGCCGTCAACGGGATCGAGCCGCCCTGGCCCAGGGGCGTCATCGGCGACTCGTAAGCCTCCGTCAACGTCTGCGCCGCCAACTGGTAGGCCCGCCCGGATGTTGCCGCCACGAACCCCGACCCGATCTCACCGTCGGTGATCTCGATCTCCGCGCCGAACGGCGCGTTGGCCAGCAGGTGGTCCCGCACCGCACGCTGCGCCGCCAGCGGATCCACGCCCGGCGGCACCCTGACCGAGAGCTCCGCCCGGGCGACCGGTTGGAGCGTGTTCGAAGCCCGCGCGATCGGCGTGCAGTCCAGACCGATCACAGTGATCGACGCACCCCACCACACCCGGTCCGTGACGGAGCCGCTGCCGATCAGCTTCAGGCCGGGCACGAGGCCCGCGATGCGCCGCGCCTGGGCCTCCGTCAACAGGTCGGGACTGTGGCCGGTGGGGGCCAAACCTGGAACGGCGACCGACCCGTCGGCATCGTGCAGCGTCGCGATCAACCGCGCGAGCGACGTGACGGCGTCGAGGTAGACGCCGCCCCACATGCCGCTGTGCACCCCGCGGTCCGCGACCTTCACCGTCACCGTCAGATCGGCGAGACCCCGCAGGGACGTGGTCAGCGACGGCGTGTCGGGCGAGCGGTTCGCGGAGTCGGCGATCACGGCGATGTCCGCGGCCAGAGCGTCGCGATGGGCCGCGAGCAGCGCGCCGAAGGTCGGGGAGCCGGACTCCTCCTCGCCCTCGATGAAGAAGCGGATGTTGACGCCGAGGTCGGCCCCGAGAGCCGTCAACGCGCCGACGTGGACGGCTATGCCGGCCCCGTCGTCAGCGACGCCACGCCCGTAGAGACGGCCGTCGCGCACCACGGGGGTCCACGGGTCGCTCGACCAGTCGTCCGCCACAGGTTGGACGTCGTGGTGGGCGTAGAGCAGCACAGTGGGCGCCGCCGGATCGACGTCGATGCGCCCGATGACGGCCGGCCCGCCACCAGCCTCGACTATCGCGACATCTTGGGCGCCGACGCCCGTCAGCAACTCCGCGACCCGTTCGGCGGAACGCCGCAACGCGCCAGGTGGGGCCTCGGGCCCGGCGAAGGAAGGGATGCGGACCAGGGATGAGAGGATCTCGATGGACTCGTCGAACCGCGCGTCGACGCGGTCCCGCAACTGGGATGCAGTAACCATGGGTATAAAGCTAACCCCATAGACTGTCGGTTGTGTCAGCCAAACCCGCGAAACCCTCCCAAACCGCGTCCGAGACCACGCCCACAGGCAAGGGCCGGCCCACTCCGACCCGCAAACAGGCCGAGGAGGCGCGCAGACGCCCACTGGGCACGGCGGGCACGCCCAAGACCCCGTTGACCAAGGAGCAGCAGAAGGAGGCGCGCCGCAAAGCCCGCGAACGCTGGGACCACGCGATGCGCACCGGCGACGAACGCTACCTGCCCGCCCGTGACAAGGGGCCCGTGCGGCGCTACACCCGGGATTGGATCGACGCGCGGCGATCAATCGGTGAATACATCGTCTATATCGCGCTCGGGTCGCTGATGCTGCTGTTCTTCCTCATCCAGATCGCCCCGCTGGTCGCCTCGTACTTCATGCTCGCCTTGTATCTGGTGATCTTCGCCGTCGTGGGCGACGGGATAGTGCGCGGCCGCCGCCTCAAGCGCGCCCTGATCGAAGAGTTCGGCGTGGACAACGTGCCGCGCGGCTCTGTGTGGTACGGCGTCAACCGCTCGATGCAGCCGCGGCGCAACCGCTTGCCCCGCCCGCAGGTCGAACGCGGCGAGCCGTCCGCCCGCGACGCCCCGCGGGGTGGGTGAGCCTCGCCGCCGGCCGCGCGGGCGTCAGTGGCGCGCGCCAGCCGCGCGCCCGGTCCGCGCCGGCCAGATCGGCCCCTCGAAGATGAACGCCGTGTAGGCCTGGACGGCGTCCGCTCCGGCCGCGAGATAGGCGGCCACGTCCTCGCCTGAGCTGATCCCGCCCACGCCGATCACGGTCTTGTCGGGCCCCAGCTCGTCTCTGAGCAGCCGCACCACATCCAGCCCGCGCCGCCGCAGAGGCGGACCCGACACACCGCCAGGCCCCAGCTCGTGGGCGATCGTCGTGTTGACGGCGACAACACCTGCTAGCTGCTCGGCGTGGGCGAGGGACGCGATCTGCCGGACGGAGTCGTCCGGCAGATCCGGCGCGATCTTGACCAACAGCGGAAGGCGGTCCCGCCGGCCGGTTCCCTCCAATGACCGCGCCGCGCCCGCCCGGGCCGCCTCGAGAATGGGCCGCAGCGCCTGGACCGCCTGCAGGTCCCGCAAGCCCGGCGTGTTCGGCGAAGACACGTTCACCACCAGGTAGTCCGCGTGGCGGGCCAGATGGGCCGCGGCGGTGAAATAGTCGGCCGGCGCGTCTGGCGCCGCGGTGGTCCGGTTCTTGCCGATGTTGACGCCCACCATGAGGTCCCAGCCCCCCTGCGACGCCCGCAGCCGGGCCAGGGTCAGCGCCACCGCGCGCGCGCCCGGGCTGTTGAAGCCCATCGCGTTGCGCAGCGCGCGCTGGTCGGTCAGGCGCCACAGCCGCGGCCGGGCGTTCCCCGGCTGAGGCTCGGGGGTGACCGTGCCGACCTCCACGAACGAGAATCCCAGCGCCGTCAGGCCGCGCGCCGCCCGCCCGTCCTTGTCGAAACCGGCAGCCACTCCCAATGGCCCAGGCAGCATGCGGCCCAGCAACCGCGTCGGCCGCGTCCGGCCGCCGCCCGCGAGCGCCGCGACACCCGCGCGCACCGCCCACCGCGCCGGCCCCACCGCGCCAGTCCACGCGATCAACCGGTGGGCCGCGTCGTGCGCGAACTCCGGGTCGAGCCGCCGCAACACACAGTCAAACAAGAGTCGGTACACGGCTAATCAGGCTACCTGTCCTACCATGAGCAGGTGACGACTCTCACCCTGCGCCGCGCGTCAATCCGCCAACTAGACACAGCCGTGGCCTTGACCGCCGCCGCCCCGACCGGCGGCGTGCCCGGTTTGGCGAGCGAAGAACTCCTGGCCAGCCTCGGTTTCAAGGGCACGCCCGGGGAGTTGGTCCGCATCCCGCGGGCCGCGATCTCAGGGAAGCTCGCCGCGCCGACCCTCGCGGTGGCCGGGGTCGGGACCGACAGGTCGCCCACCCAGCTGCGCCGCGCGTACGGGGCGGCGTTGCGCCAGTTGGGCGCCGTCGAGTCCGTTGGTTGCGCCACGCCGCCGGACATCGGGTCAGGCGCCGACGCCGTGGAGATCCTCGCCGCCGCCGCGGAGGGGGCGTTGCTCGGGGCGCACGATGCCGTCCGGCTCGTGTTCGCCGGGCCATCCAGCGCCGACAAGGCCGCCAAGCAGGCGGTCAACCGCGCCCAGGTGCTCGCCCAGGCTGTCCGCGCCGCGCGCCGGCTGGTCGACGAGCCGCCCAACCGGCTCTACCCCGAAGCCTTCGCCGACGCGGCCGTCACCGCCGCCAAGGGCGTGTTGAAGGCGCGGGTCCTGGACGTGCCAGCGCTCACCAAGGCGGGCTACGGCGGCATCCTGGCGGTGGGACAAGGCTCGACCCGACCGCCGCGGCTGGTGGTCCTGACGCACTCCCCCACCCGCGCGCGCCACCACATCGCCCTGGTCGGCAAGGGCATCACCTTCGACTCCGGCGGACTGGACATCAAGACCGCGGCCGGCATGGCCACCATGAAATGCGACATGGCCGGCGCCGCCGCGGTCCTGCACGCGACTGTCGCGGCCGCCACCCTGAAGCTGCCCGTCAAGGTGACGGGTTACCTGTGCCTCGCGGAGAACATGCCGTCCGGCGCGGCGCTACGCCCGTCTGACGTGATAACGATGAAGGACGGCCGCGCCGTCGAGGTGGCGAACACCGACGCCGAGGGCCGCCTGGTGCTCGCGGACGGGATCGCCGCCGCGCTCGAGGCGAAAGCCGACCAGGTGATCGACATCGCCACCCTGACCGGGGCGCAGGTGGTCGCCCTCGGCAACCGGATCGCCGGCGTGATGGGGAGCGAGACGGTGCGGGACGGGATCGTGCGAGCGGCCGCGCAGGCCGGCGAGGACGTCTGGCCGATGCCGCTGCCCGCCGACCTGCTGGACGGCTTGAAGTCGGAGGTGGCCGACCTGGCGAGCCTCAACCTGACGGACCGGGCGGCGGGCATGTTGTCCGCCGGCGTGTTCCTGCAGCAGTTCGCGGGGGATGTGCCCTGGGCGCACATCGACATCGCGGGGCCTGCGTTCAACAGCGGCGAGCCCTGGGGGCTCACGCCGAAGGGCGGCACGGGCTTCGGGGTCGCGACGCTGCTGGCCTACCTCGAGGACGCCGCGAGCTGACGGCCGCCGGTTCAGGCGCCGGTTCAGGCGCCGGTTCAGGCGCCGGGGCGGGCCTGGCGGCGGCGCTGCGCCGCGTTCCAGTCCCGCATCCGCTGGGGATAGCCGGTGAAGTTCACGTCATAGACGGGGATCGCCAACGCCTGGGCGACCGAGCGGGCTGTCGCCGCGTCGGGGATTTTCCGGCGGGTCCACTCCCCTGTGGTGGCCACCAGCAGGATTGTCGTCTGGATCTGGTTGTTGGGGGGCTCGATATAGGCCTCCACGCCGACCCGGGTGGCGGTGAAGTTGCGCAGGTGCTCCAATGTCTCGCGTCGCGCGTCGCCGCCCTCGGCCGAGGCGGCGCCGCGCCGCTTCTTACGGAATGGCAGCGGACTCACGGGCCAAAATACTAACGGGCCGCCGCCGCGCGCGAGAACGGCTCTCCCGTGTGGTCCGCCGCCGGACAGCGCCGCATAGGCCTAAAGTCATGCGAGAATGGCTCTTTGGCTGTGCGCCGCCAAGTCGGCGCGTCGACCCGCTCACGGAAGGAAGGTAGCCAGCCGGTGACCGCAACACCCCAATATGACGTAGTCGTCCTCGGAGCCGGGAGCGGGGGTTACGCCGCCGCTCTGCGCGGGGCGCAGCTCGGGCTCAAAGTCGCCCTGATCGAGGCGGACAAGGTGGGCGGCACGTGTTTGCACCGCGGTTGCATCCCGACCAAGGCCATGTTGCACTCCGCGGAGGTGGCCGACCAGGTGCGCGAGGCCGGCAAGTTCGGGATCGGCGCGACCTTCGACGGGATCGACATGGCCCAGGTGGGGGCCTTTCGGCAGGGCGTGGTGGACCGTCTCCACAAGGGGCTGCAGGGGCTGGTCACGAGCCGCGGCGTGACGCTGATCCGGGGACACGGGCACGTCGTCTCCCCGGCCGCGGTCCAAGTCGGCCCCGATCTGGTCGAGGGCGCCAATCTGGTGCTGGCGACCGGCTCGCACGCGCGGTCCCTGCCGGGGGTGGCGATCGCTGGCCGCGTGATGACCTCCGACCAGGCGTTGCGCATCGATTGGGCGCCGCGGCAGCCGATCGTGCTCGGCGGGGGCGTCATCGGTTTGGAGTTCGCGTCCCTGTGGGCCTCTTTCGGGGCCCGGGTGACCATTGTCGAGGCGTTGGAGCGCCTCGCACCCAATGAGGACGTCGCCATCTCGAAGGCCCTGGAGCGCGCCTTCCGGCGGCGCGGCATCGCCTTCAAGGTGGGCGCCCGGGTCGAGGGCGTGTCCGAAGACGGTGACGTCGTCACGGTCACCCTGAGCGACGGCGGGCGCCTCGAGGGCGACGCCCTGCTGGTCGCCGTCGGGCGCGGCCCCAGCACGGCCGGTGTCGGCTTCGAGGAGATCGGTGTGCAGATGGACCGCGGCTTTGTGCTGACCGATCCCGAACTGCGCGCCAACGTGCCCGGGGTCTGGGCGGTCGGCGACATAGTGCCCGGCCTCCAACTGGCCCACCGCGGATTCGCCCACGGGATCGCCGTCGCGGAGCGTGTCGCCGGCCTCAGGCCACCGCCGTTGATCGAGTCCGGCATCCCCCGCGTCACCTATTGCGACCCGGAGATCGCCTCGGTCGGCCTGACAGAGGCCGCCGCCCGCGCCGAACACGGCGCCGCCGCGGTCGAGACCGTCGAATACAACCTCGCCGGGAACGGCAAGTCCCAGGTCTTGGCGACGCAGGGCTTCGTCAAACTGGTGCGCCTGGTCGGCGGCCCGGTGGTGGGCATGCACCTGTTGGGCGCGCGCGTCGGAGAGCTGGTCGGCGAGGCCCAGCTGATCGTCAACTGGGAGGCTTACCCCGAGGACGTCGCCGAGTTGATCCACGCGCATCCCACCCAGGACGAGGCCATCGGCGAAGCCTTCTTGGCACTCGCCGGCAAACCCCTCCACGCCCACGCCTGACAGCCACAAAGGGAGAACCGAAATGTCGCAGCAAGTCCCCATGCCCGCCCTGGGAGAGTCCGTCACGGAAGGGACCGTCACCCAGTGGCTGAAGCAGGTGGGCGAGCCAGTCGCCCAGGACGAGCCGCTCGTCGAGATCTCCACCGACAAGGTCGACACCGAGATCCCGTCCCCCTTCGGCGGCGTCTTGTTGGAGATCCTCGTGCCGGAGGGCGCGGTCGCACAGGTGGGCGCCGTGCTCGCGGTGTTGGGGGAAGGCGCTGAGGCTCCGGCCGCGACTGAGCCAGCGCCCGATGCCGTCGCGCCCGCGCCGCCCCAGGTCTCGCCCCCGGCAGCCGAAGTCGCCCGAGCCCCGCACCACTCCGCTCCCCCGCCCGGGGGTGAGGGCACGGCGTCGTCCGGCGGATATGTCACACCACTCGTCCGCAAGCTGGCCGCCGACCTCGGCGTGGACCTGGCGCGCGTCCAAGGGACGGGCGTGGGCGGCCGCATCCGGCGCGAAGACGTGCTCGCCGCGGTCCCGCCGCCGCCGCCAGCTGTGGGGCCGGCGCAGGCGCCCGCGCCGGCGGGAGCGGCCGAGCGGCTCCCGCGACTGCGCGCGATCACCGCGGAACGCCAGCTGGCGGACGTCTTGCAGCCGCCGCAGCGCAGCTCCGTCGCGGAAGTCGACGTGACCGAGGTGACCCGCCTGATCGAGCGCGCGCGGCGGAGCTTCGCCGAACGCGAGGGGATCGAGCTGGTGCACGACCCGTTCTTCGCCCTGGCGACGGTCGAGGCGCTGAAGGCCAACCCCGTGTTCAACGCGGCGATCATCGACGGCGACGTGGTCTATTACGCCCAGGAGAACCTCGGCGTGACGGTGTTCACGCCGTCTGGGCCGTTGGCCCCCGTGGTGCCGGACGCCGGGTCGCTCGGGTTGGTCGGGCTCGCGCGCGGGATCGCGGCGCTGAGGGCGCGCGCCGCCGGGGGCGCGCTGCTGCCCGCCGACCTCGCCTCCGGGACGTTCACGATCACCTCGCCCCCTGGGCCCGCCTTGATGCTGGACTTCCCGGTGATCGAGCCGCCGCAGGTCGCGGTCGTGTCGGTCGGCGCGGTGACACGCCGCCCGGTGGTGGTGGGCGAGGGCATCGCGGTGCGGTCGACCAGCTACCTCGCGCTGTCCTACGACTCGCGGCTCGTGACGCCCTCGGACGCGGCCAAGTTCTTGGCGGTGGTCAAGACACGCCTCGAAGCGGCCGCGTTCGCCCCGGAACTCGGTCTATAGGCCTCGCGGGGTTCCCGGTCAGCCTTCCGCAGCCTGCGGCGCCGGCCGCAGCACGGGGCGCATGATCAGCCAGCACACCCACAGCACCGCCACGAACGGGGGCGCGCCCATCGCGAGCTTGACCGTCCCCAGCAGCGCCACCCTGCCGCCGAAATACAGTGGCAGCTGGACCGCGAGCCGCGCCGCGAACAGCACCACCAGCAGCCAAGTGGCCGCCGCGCCGCGCCGCACGAACGCCGGATCGGCGCGGAACGAGCTCAGCCGTCCCGTCGCCGCCGCGCACACCACCGCGACCAACGGCCAGCGGGTCAACGCCGAGACCGCCGCGCCCACCAGGTAGATGCCGTTGATCCAAAGGCCCGGCGCGTAGAAGCCCTCCGCCTTGCCGCTCAGCAAGGCCCACACCACCCCGAGCACGATCCCGCCCAGCCCGGACACGGCCCCCATCACAGACGAGTGCCCGATCAGCCGGGCGACCGCCAGCAGCAGCGCCAAGCCGAGCGACGCGATCAAGGGCGGCAGGAGCGTGGGGCTGATGACATATGCGACCACGAACGTCAGCCCGGGCAGGACCGACTCGACCATGCCACGCGGGCCGCCCATCGCCTCCGAGAAGGAGAACTCCTCCGCCAGCAGCGACCGCCAACCTGGCCCGGCGCCGTCCGCGCCGTCCGCGCCGTCCGCGGCGTGGTCCCGCTGGTCGTCGGCCGTCATCGCGCGGTCCCAACTGGGACGATCTCATATCTCGGGTCGCGCATGACTCTCTCGCCGTCCTCGATCGCCACCCGGCCCTCGCAGATCAGGGTCCGGCCCGGCTCCAAGCCGAGGATTTGCCTCTGGCCCAGCCAGATCACCGTCAGGACCCCGGTCCCGTCGAACAGCTCAGCCTCGAACACGGCGCTCGGCCCCCTGGGGCCGATCGCGATCGACCGGACCACGCCGGCCACCCGAGCGACCGCCCGGTCGGCCGTCGCGCCGATCGGCTGAGCGTTCTCCACCTCGACCAGCCGCCGCTCCACCACGCCCGCGCCCCGCGCGGGCCCGAAGATCTCCTTGAACCAGAGCTTCACGTCGGCCCACGCGCGCGCCGCCGGGCCGCGGTCGGAGGCGCTCACTCAGCGCACCTCGGTGATCTCCGGGCCGCGCTCCAGCAGCGCCCGCGGATCGGCGTCACGCGACCGGTCGGCATCGTGCTCCGCTTCATCGCTCACGCTCCGCGCGGTTGGGAGACGTAACGGCAGCGGTTCGCGGGGCGGCATCGCGACCGATCCACGCGCCACGACGATGTTCGCGAACATCTCTTCGAGCGCCGCGCCGGCCTCGCGATCGCGGGCGGCTTTGCCGGCGATCGTGGCGCGCAGCAGCCAACGCGGCCCGTCCGCGCCGATCAGGCGCAGCACCTGCTTGCCTTGGCGGCCTTGCGCGGTGGTGCTCGGGATCTGCGCCACCAACTCCGGCCCGAACGGACCATCCGCGTCCCGCACGGTGGCGCCCTCGCGGGTCAAGGCGCTCTGCTCGTCCCGCATCACCGTCTCCCAAAGCCCGCCGGTCCTGGGCGCGGCCAGCGCGGTCAAGCGCATCCGCGACCCGTCGATCGCCACCACCACCGCGACCGGCTGGTTGGTCTCGCGCGCCACCTCGACTGTCACCTGAGCCTCAGGATCGATCGGCAGCCGGATCGCGCCGAAGTCCATCAGGCCGGCGGTCTCCGGGCGGTCGGCGGAGTCGTGGGGGCCCCTGCCGTCCGGCGCCTCAGCTGGGGCCGGCGGGCGGGCGTCGAGGGCGTCCTCGGGCGGGTCCTCGGGCGTCGCGGCGCGCGGCTCGGCATCTTGATCCGCGCGTCGCCGTTTGAACAGGGCCATGGCTATCGCCTCCTCGCTTGCTGAGCGTCTCGCGGCGCCACGCCCGTCGACCCGAAGCCCCGCGCGCCGCGCGCCGAGCCGGGCAGGGACGTGACCTCCACCAGGTCCGCTTGGACAAATCTCTGGAACACCAACTGGGCTATGCGATCCCCGCGGGACACCGTGAACGGTTCGGACGGGTCCGTGTTCAGGAGAGTCACCTCGATCTCGCCGCGGTAGCCCGCGTCGACCACCCCTGGGGAGTTCAGGACGGTCACGCCATGCCGGGCCGCCAGACCCGACCGCGCGTGGACCAACGCGACCATCCCCTGGGGCAGCGCCAACGCCACACCGGTCGGCACGGTCACGCGACCGCCGGCGGGCGGGACCACCGCGGCCTCAGCCGCGCACAGGTCCATGCCCGCGTCGCCCGGATGGGCGTAGACGGGAAGCGGCCAGGACGGGTCGACCCGCCGGATCAGCACTTCGCCACAACGCGTCACAGCGCATCAGCCTACGCGATGGCACGGCCTGAGCCGGGGGCGGCGCCCGCGGCCCAGCCTGTCAGGTCCAGCATTCCAGGCAGATCAGCGCGCCCGACTCGTCGCTGGACGCCAGTTGGGAGATGTGGTGGACCAGGAAGCATTCCGTGCACATGAATTCGTCGGCCTGCTTGGGCAGCACCCGGACGGAGAGCTCTTCACCGGACAGGTCGGCCCCGGGCAGCTCGAAACCCTCAGCGGCCTCGGCCTCGTCCTCGTCCACGGTGGCGGCAGACTTCTCCGCCCTCCGGGCCTTCAATTCCTCAATGGAATCCTGGCCGAGGTCTTCGTCGTTCTTCCGCGGGGCGTCGTAATCGGTTGCCATCAGTCCTCGGGTCTCATCTCGCTCGATGTTGTCGTGGGCTCAGCCGGAACAGTCCCGGTGGGGACAATATTCCCGACGGATCGCGCGACAGGGTAGCACGCCTGACGGCTCTCGCGCTGCCTCGACCCCGCGGTTTCACACGCCTGACGGCTTAGCCTCGATCCCAAGGCCATCAGCTTTTCGGGGCGCGCCGGGCAAGCTCCCGCGCTGCCACGGCCACCTGTGCCAAGCTCATGGGGATTACGACCAGCGTGGGAAGGACACCCATGAACGAGTTGACGTTTGACCGCGTCCAGGACGGCAAGCTGATCGCTCGCGACCAGACGGGCGCGGAGTTCGCCTTGCGCATCAGCGAGGCGGTGCGTTCCGCGGTGCGGGACCACCAGGCGCCCGAGGTGGTGGACATGGTGCTCCAGATCCCTGACGTGCTGCGACCCAAGGACATCCAGGCGTTGGTCAGGGCGGGCGCCAGCCCGGCCGAGCTGTCGCGGGTGGCCGGGGTCGAGATCGGTCACGTCAACCGCTACGCGGCGCCCGTCCTGGACGAACGCGCTTATGTCGCCGAACGGGCGCGCGCCCTGAGCCTGAACCGCGAACCGGGGGCGCCCAGCCTCGAGGAGCTCGCGGTCGGCCGTCTCGCGGAACGGGGTGTCGACCGCACGTCGCTGGTCTGGGACGCGGTGCGCCAAGGTCCCGGCTGGGTGGTGCGCCTCGACTTCGAGTCAACCGAGGGCCCGACCCGCGCCCGCTGGCGCGTGGACCTCGGCTCCGCCACGTTGTTGGCCCTCGACGAACAGGCCCGCTGGATCGCCCAGACCCCTGAAGCCGACGCCCCCATCCCGCCGAGGCGCCTGCTCAGCGCCGTGCCGTCGATCCCCCACCAGGGCGGCCCCGACCAGTTGGACTCGCCGCTCTCCCTGCTCGACGACCTGTTGGACGCGCGCGGCCTGCGCGACCCGGTGGCGCCAGGCGGCGTCATCGACCCCCTTGGCGCCGACGCGGACGTGTTGGAGTTGCGGCGCGGCGACGACAGCGCCACCACCGCGGTCTCTTACCTCGACCCCGAGCCGCTCGACACCGCTGGCAACCCGATCACGTTCCTACAGGACGACGGCCTCGAGCCGCCCGCCCACCTGCCCGAGCCAGCGTTGCCGCCCGAGCCGCTCCCGTCCGACCATCACGTTTGGGGCCCGCCCGCGGATGCGGCCGTGGCGCAGGGCGAACTCTTCGAGGCCGCGCCGGTCGCCACCCGGGATTACGCCGAGCCGCGGTGGCCGGACCCGGATCCCG
>JAITLE010000195.1 GCA_031278075.1 Bifidobacteriaceae bacterium
ACGCGGGACGCGGAACTCTACACTTCTCGGTTCTGGCGAGAGAAGTGTAGGAATCGTCAAACCCACCCGGATCGGCGTCAACCGGCCCAGAACCGTCGCAAGGCTCTGACCTGCGGAAACGCGTCCCGGGCGGGTTGACGGTCAACACGTGGGCCGTGGCGCGGGGCGCGGAACTCTACACTTCTCGCTCCTGGAGAGAGAAGTGTAGGAATCGTCAAACCCACCGGGCCGGCGTCACACGGCCGACCGGGGCTTCGCCCGGCTAAACCCGCGTCTGGAACAATGGCCCAGTGGATCGAACCGCTGTCCAAACAGGATTTGCCCGCGTCGCGGCCTGCTCACCTCGTGTCCGGCTGGCGGAACCCGCCGCGAACGCCGCCGAGATTTCGGCCCTAGCCCGCCAAGCGGCCATTCGCGGCGCGGCGCTCGCGGTGTTCCCCGAACTGAGTCTCACGGGCTACTCCCTCGACGACCTCTTGATGCAGAACGCCCTCCTCGACGCCGCCGAGTCCGAGCTCGCCAAACTCGCCGCCGCGACAGCCGATCTCCCGACGGCGATCGTGCTCGGCGCGCCCCTGCGCAGCGGTCACCGCATCTATAACTGTGCGGTCGTGGTCGCCGCCGGCCGCATAGTGGGCGCTGTGCCCAAGTCTTACCTCCCGAATTATCGCGAGTTTTACGAGCGCCGCCAGTTCGCCTCCGGTGTGGGCCTGCGCGCGGTGGTCGAGATCGCCGGCCAACGTGTGCCGCTGTCGCCGCGCCTCCTATTCGATATCCACATCCCAGCGCCCGATGCCGTCCCAGCGCCCGATGCCGTCCCAGCGTCCCACGCTCTCCCCGCGCCCGACGCTCTCCCATCGTCCGATGCCGTCCCCGCGACCAGCGTTCTCCCCGCGCCCGTCCGGGGGTGCGCGGCGTCCGCCGGTTCCTTCACGCTCGGGGTGGAGGTCTGCGAAGACTTGTGGGTCCCGCTCAGCCCCGGCGCGGACGCGGCGCTCGCGGGCGCCGAAGTTGTGGCGAACATCTCCGGCAGCCCCATCACAATCGGCAAGTCGCGCGAGCGCCGCGCTTTGGCCGCCGCCCAGAGCGCCAGGTCGATCTGCGGCTATGTCTACGCGGCGAGCGGCCTGGGCGAATCCTCGACCGACTTGAGCTGGGACGGCCAGACTCTTGTGTTCGAGCGCGGCGACCTCCTGGCGGAGGGTCCCCGCTTCGCGTTGGAGCCGGTGGTGACGCTGACGGATGTGGATCTGGCCGTCATCCGCCAAGATCGCCTCCGGCAGGGCACGTTCGACGACAACCGCCGGGCCAACCAGGACCGGACCGACGGTTTCGAGCGAGTTGTGGTCCAGCTACCGGCCGGCAGCCACGCAGGGGGCGACGGCCACGCTGAGAGCGGCAGCGACGCAGGGGGCGACGGCCGCACCGAGAGCGACGGCCGCGCGGGGAACGGCGGCCGGCTCGCGCGCGTCATCCGACGTTTCCCGTTCGTGCCGGACGAACCGGAGCAGCTCAACCACGATTGCTATGAGGCGTACAACATCCAGGTGAGCGCGTTGACGCAGCGGTTGGCCGCGATCGGCGCGCCGAGAATCGTGATCGGAGTGTCCGGCGGGCTGGACTCCTCGCACGCGTTGATCGTGGCCGCGAAGGCCATGGACGGTCTGGGCCGGCCGCGATCCGAGATCCTCGCCTTCACGCTGCCCGGGTTCGGCACAACCCGCGGCACAAAACAGAACGCGACGCGGCTCGCCGAAGCGCTCGGAGTCACGTTCGAGGAGATCGACATCAGACCGGCCGCGAATCGGATGCTACGCGATATCGCTCATCCGTTCTCCCGCGGCGAGCCCGTCTACGACATCACTTTCGAGAACGTCCAGGCCGGCCTGCGCACTGATTATCTGTTCCGGCTGGCCAATCAGCGGGGCGGAATTGTCCTGGGCACAGGGGATCTCTCGGAGCTGGCGTTAGGTTGGTGCACTTACGGGGTGGGTGATCAAATGGCGCACTATAACGTGAACTCGGGCGTCCCGAAAACCTTGGTCCAATACCTCATAGGCTGGGTGGCGGAAAGCGGCCAATTCGACGCGGCGGTGGGGGGCACGCTCACGTCCATTCTGGACACAGAGATCAGCCCTGAACTCATCCCGCCGGGCGCGGACGGCGCCATCCAGTCCACGCAGTCCGTGATCGGGCCGTATCCGCTCCACGATTTCGCACTGTTCTACACGCTGCGGTTCGGCCTCAGTCCTAAAGAAGTCTTCTTCCGCTTGCGCGAAGCGTGGGAGGATCCGGCTCGCGGCGCCTGGCCGGCGGGGGTGCGGCCCGCTGACCGGCGCGGCTATTCCGCCGCGGAACTGCTCAAGTGGCTCGGTGTGTTCTACCGGCGGTTCTTCTGGTCTCAGTTCAAACGGTCCGCTCTGCCGAATGGCCCGAAGGTCGCGGCCGGAGGCGCGCTCTCGCCGCGCGGCGATTGGCGCCAGCCTTCGGACGCCCCGCCGACGGTTTGGCTGGCGGAACTCGAAGAACTGGGGAGGGAGCTGACATGAGCCCGGCCCAAGGCCAGCCGCGAGCTGACGCGGCCGTCGCCTGGGCCCGGGTTGTCGAGCCGGGCGGTGAGCAGCCGTTCGCCCTGATCAGGCGCGGTGATTCGGCGCTGGTGGAGATCCTCCAGGGCGAGGTCCGCGACGTGGCGACCATTGCCGAGATCCCGCTCGAAGGCGCGGCCGTGCTCGCTCTGGTCCCGTTCCGGCAGATCGTCGAGCGCGGCTTCGCGGTGGTGGACGACGCGGCGCCCTTGCGCTGCTTGGTCGCCGCCGAGCGCCGGACGGTCCCGGTCGCAGAATTGTTGGCCGAACTGCCTGAGATCCCGCCTCCATTCGAGCCGCACGGGTTCGACATCTCGGACGCCGAATACGCCGAGCAGGTCAAGGCGATCATCCAAGAGGAGATCGGCCGCGGCGAGGGCGCCAACTTTGTGCTCCACCGGTCCTTCACGGGCCGTGTGGAAGCCTCGCCGGCCCACGCCGTGCGCGCCTGGCTGGGCCGACTGCTGCGCGCGGAACAGGGCGCCTATTGGACATACGCCGTTTTCAGCGACGGCGTGGCGTTGGCGGGGGCGAGCCCCGAGCGCCACATCTCCATAAAGTCCGGAGTTGTGACGATGAACCCCATTTCGGGCACCTACCGGCATCCGCCGAAAGGCCCCACAGAGGCCGGGATCCTCTCATTCTTGACGGACGCCAAGGAAGTCGATGAGCTCTTTATGGTGGTCGACGAGGAACTCAAGCTCATGAGCGCCATCTGTCCCAGCGGCGGCCGGGTCATCGGGCCATATTTGAAACCGATGAGCAAGGTCACCCACACGGAATATCTGTTGGAGGGGTTGACGGACGCCGACCCGCGGGACGTGCTGCGCCGCACTATGTTCGCGCCTACTGTGACAGGCGCCCCGATGGAGAACGCTTGCGCGGTGATCGCGCGGCGGGAGAATCGCCCGCGCGGCTATTACGCGGGCGTCATGGCGCTGTTCGAGCCGGGGCCGGGAGGGACCTGGGATCTGGACGCGCCGATCATGATCCGGACCGCCTACGTGGAGCCGGACGGGGCGGTGGCGGTCCCCGCCGGCGCGACTATCGTGCGGCATTCGGATCCGCTCAGCGAGGTGGCGGAGACCCGCACCAAGGCGGCTGGCGTCCTTTCCGCCCTGGGCGCGCTCCCAGCCGCCGCCGGATCGACCTCGCCCAGCTCTCCGCCCGCTTCGCCCACCCCGGCTGACGTGGCGACCTCGCCTAGGGTCAGGGCGACTTTGGCTTATCGCAATGAGCGGTTGGCCCCGTTCTGGTTGAGGCCTCAGGCGGCCGGCCAGGCGCCGCTGGCCGGCCTCGACGTGACGATCATCGACGCCGCGGACAACTTCTCACAGATGCTCGCGCACCAGCTACGCCGCCTGGGCGCGAACGCCCAGGTGGTGTCTTGGCGGCGCTACGCGCCAGGCGCCGAGGACCTGGTGATCCCAGGTCCGGGCCCGGGCGACCCGAGCGGGACGGAAGAGCGTGTGGCCAAGCTGCGCGACGTGATCGTGCGGCGGCTTGAGCGGCGTGCCCCGTTCTTGGCGGTCTGCCTGTCCCACCAGATCTTGGCTCGTGAGCTGGGTCTCGAACTGCGCCAACTGACCCGCCCGCACCAAGGAGAACAGCTCACGGACGACGTGTTCGGCCATCCGGCCACGCTCGGCTACTACAACACCTTCACGGCGGTGGCGCCGCTGGAGGAAAGGGCAGGCCTCGAGGTGGCGCGGCGCCGCGGCACGGACGAGGTGATCGCCCTCAGGGGCGAACGCTTCGCCTCTCTGCAGGGTCATCCCGAGTCGGCGCTTTCGCCGGACGGGCTCGATCTGCTCGCCAGGTTGATTCCCAGCCTTTGATCCGCGGGTCGAACCCGCGGCGCCGCCACCCGGAAGGCGTCAAGCAACGCGAAGGAGCGTCATGCCAGCAGTCCCGAAGGCTATTAGAGCCGCCGCTGAGGCCTGGATCGCGGGCGACCCTGATCCCGCGGCGGCTGAGCAGCTAGCTGCGACGTTGGCCCGGGCGGAGGCCGGCGACCAAGCCGCCGCGAGCGAGTTGGC
>JAITLE010000225.1 GCA_031278075.1 Bifidobacteriaceae bacterium
GGCGTGCTCTTGGCGACGCGGCGGGACCAGGGCGCGGGATTGATCGCGGCCCGTCCGGGCCCCGCCCGCGCGCCACGGACGCTGGCCGGGCCACTCGGTCTGGTCTGGCGGCGGACCCGCGGGAGCTGGTTCGGCTGGACGGCGGGCGCGGTGACCTTGGGCTTGTGCATGGGGCCGGTGCTCGGGTCGATGGGCGACTATTTGGCGGACAACCCGACGATGGCCGAGATGCTCGGAATCGACCCGACGGCGGGCGACGCCGCCATGGTCGAGGGCTTCAGCGCGGTCCTGATTCTGTACATCGCGATGCTGTCAGGTGCTGGCGCGATCTCGGCGGTGGGCGCGTTCGCTGCCGACGAGCGGCAAGGCTTGGTCGCTCGGCAGTTGGCGGAGGCCGTCCCAAGGACGCGGCTGTTGGGCTCGACAGCGGGGGCCGCGACGGCCTGCGCGCTAGTCGGGTTCAGCGCGGGCGCGGGGGCATATGCGCTGGTCGTGGCGCTGGATTCGACGCTGTCGCCAAGCCTGGCCCTAGGTGTGGCCGGCGCGGCGCTCCGCGCCTTCCCGGGCCTGATCGCCACCGTCGCGTTGGCTGTCTTCCTGGTCGCGGCCGTCCCACGCCTGGCAGCCCTCAGCTGGGCGCCGTTCGGCTACGCGTTCCTACAAGTCATCCTGGGGCCCATGCTGCGCCTGCCGGACTGGACGCGGTACCTGTCCCCGCTCAGCGCGGCGCCCTATTCACCGGCTGCGGAACCGGATTGGCCCGCACTGACGGCGCTCCTCGCCGTCGCAGCCGTGCTCACCTGGGCTGCGCTGCGCCGCTTCCGCGCCCGCGACCTGCTCGCCTGACTCCGGTCAACCCCCCGTGGCGGTCTTGCAGACGATCGCGTTCATGGGGGAATAGCGCCAGGTCCAGGTCTCTTTCGGCTGGGCGGCGCCCTGAGGGTCGGTCTTGATCCGCCAGTATTCGACTTGGAAGCCGGAGCTGCCAGCCGACTGCGGCTTGCAATCCGCCGCCGTCGATTCGATAGTCTTCGGCGCGACATAGGAATGCGGCGCCCCGATCTCCGCCTCGACGCTCCAATACTTGGTGGACCACAGCTCAACCCAAACCTTCAAACCGTCCGTCACGCCGGCCCGCAGGACCACGCCGTAAGGCGTGTCGTTCTCGAACACATTGTCGATCTCGCCTTCCCAGATCGTGGCCTCGCGACCCATCGGGTAACGCGAGAAATAGTTCGAGTGCGGCGTGTGCGCCACATCCACCATTCCCGCCAGGTGCGCCGCGTTGTACAACGTGGTCGAGAATTGCGAGAGCCCGCCGCCGATGCCGTCCTGAGAGACACCCGCCACCACCACGCCCGCGTTGAACCAGCCCGTCTCGGCGCTGCGGTGCCCAAGCGCCTGGTCGAGTGAGAATCTCTCACCGGGCCGGACCACCATTCCCGTGACGATCTCCGCGGCTTTCCGGAGGTTTCTGGTCCGGTTGTAATCGTTTGTCGCCTGTGTCTCGAAACGCCCCACAACCTCTTTGACGCCGAGTTTCTCCAATTCGGCTCGGCCCTCTGCCGGGTCGGCGGTGACCAGGGGCGCGGTCGCGACCCGCGCAGATCCTTCGGCGAGCGCGGCCTTCGCCACCGACTCAGCCAAGCCGGCCGGGTCCAACGCCGTCCCTGGCGTCCCGTCCTTGATCACCACCTGGTCGCCTTCGAACACGAAACGCGCGTTGGCAGGGTTGGCGGTCACGCCAGCCGGGAGCGCCTGCGCGGCCGCGGCCACCAGGAGCTGCACGTCCCACGACAGCGCGAGGGGACCTTCGGCGCCGTCCGGACGAACGGCATCGGACACTGGCAGGATGAACGCCGCCGCCGCCAGCTCGCCGACCGACAGTTCGAACGTCGTGTCGCCCACCGACACCGTCACCGGGCCGCTGAGCAGCGGTTCCGCGATCTCGGTGACCGCGCGGTCAAGTTCGGCCTGGTCGACCAGTGGCAGCGTCGCGACGGTCGGCAACGTCCACGGCTGGCTCGTCACAAGATAGTTGTCACGCACATAGGACGATGCCGTCGTCACGTCGAGCGAAAGCCCTGACGCTGGCGGGGTGGTCACCACCGCGCCTGTCGCGACGCTGAGCGTGGCGTCGACTGGGGGCACGTCCCACTGAGCGGCGAGGTCGCTCAGGTGGGTGTCCAACGCGGTCGAGTCGACCACGACAGCAGGCTTGACCGGGCCCAAACCCGTGATGTGCTCCCACAAACGGGCTGGGCGGAAATCGAGGCCGACCAGGGGCCGCACGGTGCTCTCGGCGGAGAAGCTGAGCCCGGCGACCAGCGGATCGATCACCACGTCTTGTTCGCCGAGCGTGGCGTGGATCGGCGCCTTCGACAGCGTGTCGAGTTCCTGGTCGAGTTTCGCCACCGCCTCCTGGGACGTGAGCCCGCCGATCTCGACGCCCGCGACCGTGATGTCCTTCGGCACAAGGTCCGCGAAGTAGTAGGCGGCGCCGACGTAACCCCCGCCGAGGACCGCCACTGTGATCACCAGCGGGATCAGCGCCCTGCGCAGCTTGCGTCGCCGCGACCGGCGCAGCGCGCGGACGTCGAGCCGGGCGGTGCCGTCTTGGCCCGCGCGGGCCGAGCGGACCGGGACTTGTTCGGAGGTTCGCTCCAGTTCTCGCTCCAACGGGGCCGCGCCTGGGGTCACGGGTGTCGCCAGCGAGACGCGCCGCGGGACGTCGGGCCGCGCCGCGGCCTCCGGGCGGGGTGGACGCCCGCGCTGGGGCGCACGCTCTGGGCCGGGCGGACTCGGCGGGCGGGCGCCGCCCGGCGGGCCACCCACCCGCTGCCAGGTAGGCGTCGGGGGCGCCTGTGGCGGCGAGACCGGGGGCGGTTGCGGCGGTGTCGAAGCGGGGGAGGAAGCCGCGGGCGGGGACGGTTGCGGCGTCCGCTCCGCAGGCGCGAGCGGCGGCGGGGAGGGCGGCGGCGCTGGGGCCGACTGAAGCGATCGCCGAACGGGCTCGTCAGGCGCCACCGTCTCGACCACGAGTGGCCGCGGAGCCGGCGCCACGCGACGGTGTTTCGGTGGCGCCGCAGGGGGGACAGTCCCGCCGTCATCCAGGGCGAACGCTCGCGCCGGGCGGTCGCGCGGCGCTAACGGCCGGTCCCAAAGCGGCGCGGACGAATTAGCGTCCATCGATGATAGGAGCGCGGCCTCCGCCAGCAGGTCGATTGGCGACATCCCCAGGCTTGAAGCAGCGGAGACGGGCGGCGCTGGCGGCGATGCCGGGGTTGGCGGCGATGCCGGCGATGCCGGCGCTGGCGACGCTGGCGGCGCTGGCGACGCTGCCGGGGTTGGCGAGGAAGGCTCCGCGGGCGGAGAACCCGGCCCATCCGGGGGCGCTGTGGCGGACGGCACGGGCAAGGCGGACGGAGCCTCCGAATCAGGCGGGGGCGCCGCGACGGGCGACTCGGGCGGATGCGCCGAGCCATTCGGAGACGCGGGCGGATGCGCCGAGCCGTCCGGGGACTCGGGGGCGGGAGACTGGGCTGGGACGGGCGGCACGGCATCGTCGCTTGGGCGCGCGGCTGACGTGTCGGCGCGGTCGCCGCGCGGCTGCTTCTCCACTTGTTTGGCTCACCCCCCTGACTGGTGTTGTCCACCAGTCTAAGTCGCACCACTGGCACGACCGCTGCGCGAGCGAAGCAGTGGGCGCCGGCACGTCCGCTCCGCGGCGAAGCTCGGCTCGGGTGGCGCCGCGCCGCCGCCACGCTATTGGGTCAGCAACCGATCAACCACCAGTTGACGGAACTCGGGTGAAAGCGAGGAGAAATAGGCGGTGAAACCCGTCACTCTGACCACCAGGTCCGGGAACAGCGCCGGATCAGCGTGAGCCTGGCGGATTTTATCCGCGTCGACGATGTTGATGTTGACCAGCGTGCCGCCCAACTCGAAATGGGCGCGGATCAACTGGCCGACGCGTTTGGCGCCGTCCTTGATCGAGGTGATGGACGGGTCCAATTCCAACTGGAGTGGAGCGGTGTTGCCGTAGCCGCATTGGACTGAGGCGACGGCACTGGAAAGCGCGGTCGCGGCGCCGTCAGCGCGGAAGCCCGGCAGCGGGTTGGCGCCGTGGTTTATCGGCGCGCCGGCGTGGCGGCCGTTCGGCGTGGCTCCGACGTCACGGCCCATCGCGAGAGTCAAGGACCACGAGAACAGCCCGGGAATCAGACGGGCGCCCTTGACGGGCGTCGGTTTGGCCCGCACCGCGTCCACAAACACCTCGGTGACCCGCGGCGCCCACCGGTCGGCGGCGCTGTTCCCCGAGCCGTAGCGGCTTGACCGGCTCAGCAATAGTCGCGCCCGTTCCCCCGACGGGCCGGCAAAATCCGAACGGACCGCGGCGTGAACCTGCTCGAACGTGAGCCTTCCTTGTTCTTCGACCCGTTCTTGGAGCGCCCCCAGACTGTCTGCCACGACCGCGTTGCCTGCTCCGTCCACGCCTATGTTGTAGAACTCGACACCTCCGTCGCTGACATCGCGGCCGGACTCGATGGCGCCGTGACACATCAGGTTGAGCAGAATCTCCGGCAAATTGTGTTTCTGGTGCAGCAAGTGGAAATCAATTCCGTCGGCCACCGCCGCGACGGCGTCACGCACATGCGCTCCGAACAATTCAAACAGCCGCTCCGTGGAACGCGGCCCCGCTGCCGCCATCATTTCGTCAAACGCGATCTCGAAGCATTTCGCCAGATTGATCTTGACGCAATCGTTGATGCAGTACTCACGGCCGGGCAGCGCCATCCAGTTGCATCCCACCGCGATCCGTCGCCGTGCCAGCTCCGCCGGATAGCCGGCCCGCATGAAGCCCTCCGTCAACGCTTTGTCGCCCGAGAATCTGGGCCAGCCGTTGCGGCGTCGGACCAGGCATTCCACGCCGTAATCGAACAGCTCCGGGTCTAGGCCATCGTGCACGCGGATGGTGATGTTGCAGCTCACGTCCAGCGCATCGCAGGCCTCCAGGACCAGGAACGAGACTCGACTCGTCAGGTCCCTGCCGTCTGGCCCGGGACCGCCGATCTGGTAATAGCGGGTGTCCGCAGCCAGGAGAGACGCTATGAAGTAGCGCGCGGCATCGTCGGTGACGCGGCCTTCAGCGACGTCCGACTCGTAGTACGGGCGCAGCAATTCGTCTAGCTGCCCGCCCGCGCCGTCGCGGTTGTAAGAACGCGAGGCGATCGCGAACCACGCCATGAATTGGCAGGCGTCCCGGAGCGTGTGAGGCGCCCCCTCCACAAGCCGTGCGTTGCATTCCCGCATATCCACCAGGTTGGCGCGGGTAGCAGCGTCTTCTTCGGCGGCGATCAGGCGGTCGATCTCCGTGATGGTGTGGCGCATCCATTGCTGGATCCCACGCACCACCAGCTCTTCCGCCCGGTAAAAGGCGCGCTGCTCATCGTCTAGATGGTCCGCCGCCGCGTGGCGACGAATTTTGTCCAGCAACCCGCCCCAGCCCAATTCGAGCCCGATCCGGAAATCAACGCACATATGATTCGGCGCGCCGATGCCGTCTATCGAGCAGTATTTGCGCAGTTGCGGCAGCAGCGCGGTGAACGGGTATTCTGGGTTCCAGCTGAAATCATCTGCGCGGCCCGTCCGGAGCCGGCCGAGGAAGAAGTACATGCCCCCGGCGAGGGCGCTGTCTTTGTCGACATAGGGGGGCATGGTGTCGCAGAAGCGATAAAAGTTCTCGGCGCAGGCGTCGAACCCGTAGAACAGGCCGTCGGGATGGTTCGCTTGGTTGACCCAGCGGTAAGGCGCCGGCGGGATGTGCGTGTTGTAATCGTCTTCGTCGGCGTGGCCGTAGAGCGCGGTTTTGGCGCGCGTCTCGCGCACCTTGGCCGCCCTGAGCCGCTGATATTGGGGACGGTACGGGTCGCCAGCCGCTGATCCCGTCGCGTCCGGCCGGGCGGAAACAGGCCGCCGCTCGGGCGCCGGCCCCACGGGCGCCGCAGACTGCGCCGCCACCGAAGAAAGAGTCTCGGGGATCACGATCAGTCCTCCATTTGTTTGACTTTGACGCCGGATCGGGCCGCTTGGTCGACCAGGGCTCGCATCCGCACCCTCGACGGCGGCTGCAACCCATTGAGGGCGAAGGGCTTGCCCAAGCGTGCGAATTTCTCTTCCGCGAACGGGTTGTAGGGCAGGAGTTCGTAGTACAACGCGTTCCCCAGCGAGGCGACGAATTCCGCGATCGCGGGGATCTCGGAATCGTTCAAGCCTGGAATCACCGGTGTGCGCACGATCACCTGCCTCTTCGCCTCCGCCAACCGGCGAGCGTTGGCCAAGATTGCCCGGTTTGGCCGGCCGGTCAAGCGTTTATGCAGGTCGGAGTCCAGCGCCTTGATGTCGAACATCACCGGCTCGAGACGTCGCAGCACGTCCTCGATGGCGGTCCATGGAAAACACAGGGCCGTCTCCACCGCGCACCCGACGCCCTCCGCGCGACACAGCTCGGCGACCGCCGCGATGAAGTCCTTTTGCAGCAGCGGCTCGCCGCCCGAGAAAGTCACACCCCCGTCGTCTCCGTAATAGGGCTTGTCGACCAGGACCTCAGCGGCCAGCGCGGCGGGCTCCACTGTGCGCCCGATCACCACTCTGGCCCCGGCCACGCAGGCGTCAACACAGTCGAAGCATGCTCGGCAACGCGAGAAGTCCGTGACCGGCGTTTCTCGGGACTCCAGCGCGGCGTCCCTGCCGTCCCGGCCGTCCCGGCCGGCCCTGGGGACGCAGCCGTCCTCGCCGGGTCGGCTGCCGCCGCCCCAGGCGCCACCCCTGGGCCCGCTCCATCCGATCGCGCCGTTCCGGCAGGCGGCCACGCAGTCTCCGCAACTGACACAGTTGGCGGCGATGAAAGCCAACTGCGGCCCAAGCGGGATGGTCTCGGGGTTGTGACACCACACGCAGCGCAGGTTGCAGCCCTTCAAGAACACAGTGGTCCTGATCCCCGGGCCGTCGTGAACCGAGAAACGCTGCACGTCGGTGACCACGCCGCGTGTTCGCGCCGCGGTCACGGAATCACTCCGCCCGGGCGCCGGCAGTCCTTGCGGATCACTGGCGATGCTCCCCTCATCCTTGGTCTCTCCCCCTCGACGGCCCGTTCGTGTCCGTGACACAGGCCGAAGCGTCAACACCCAACCGAAACGATTCGGCACCAATGGTTCTAGGATACCCCAGCCGCACGCCGACGATGGGTCATTCCTGTCCCCGCCGTGGCCGGGGCGCGGCCGGCGCGGCGGGCGGCGGGCGGCGGCGGGCGGCGGGCGGCGGCGGGCGGCGGGCGGCGGCAGGAAGGTTACAGCTTGTTGGGGATTCGGGCCGATCCGGGCGGACCTCACCATTCCTACACTTCTCTGCCCAGGAGCGAGAAGTGTAGAGATACGCGCCCCGCGCCACGCCCCACAGCTTCACCCTAAACCCCCTCGGGGCGTGTTTCCGCAGGTCAGAGCCTTGTGGTCGTTGCGGGCCGGTAGACGCCGATCCGGGCGGACCTCACCATTCCTACACTTCTTCGCCCAGGAGCGAGAAGTGTAGAGATACGCGCCCCGCGCCACGGCCAACAGCTTCACCCGCAACCTCCTCAGGGCGTGTTTCCGCAGGTCAGAGCCTTGTGGCCGTTGCGGGCCGGTAGACGCCGATCCGGGCGGACCTCACCATTCCTACACTTCTTCGCCCAGGAGCGAGAAGTGTAGGAATCGTCACGCCACCCGGCCGGCAGGCGGCGTGGCGGGGGTTCTTGGCGACGGGTGTGGCGCCGCCGGGGACGGGATCATGCGCTGAGGCGCCGTTCCTCACCCGCACGATGCCGTCTGGCCACGCCGCCGCGCCGCCGCGATCCCCGATCCCACGGCGATGAGCGCCGCCGCCGCCAGCCACCACAGCGCCACGTCGGCGCCGGTCCGCGGCAAGTCGCCACCAGTGCCACCAGTCCCACCAGTCCCGCCAATCCCACCAGTCCCACCAGTGCCGTCCGATGGCCCGGTCGCCGAACCGTGGCCGGACGGACCCGCCGAACTCGGCCCCGGCGAGTCAGCCCCACCACTCGTGGACGGCCCGCCAACCGCGGGCGCCGTCGGTCCAAGCGGCGCTATCTCGACGATCAGCCCCACCGCGTCGTCGTCCGGCGACGCCACCGCCACGGCCACCGGCCAGACCAGCAATGCCACCACCGCGCAGCAGGCCAGCGCGACGATGCCGCGCCACACCCAACCAGCGTGAGTTCGGCTCGCGCTCATGACACGCCCCCATCCGGCTCAGCTCTGTCAGGCGCCGGCGTCTCTTCAGACGGCAGCCCTCCGCCCGGCCACCGTTCGACCGGCGCCTCTCTAGCTGGCTGGGCGCCCGCGTGGCCCGGACGGCCCAGGCCAATGTTCTCGGCGCCAAGCCCGGCGCCCAAGCGCGCCCGCTCCTCGGCGCGAGCCTGTTCCAACAGCCGGGCCAGGCGCCGGGCCGAGCGCCGGCGACCTGCCAACCAACCACTCGCCACCAGCGCCAACCCGGCCAGGACAGCCAACTGGGGCCACGGCGGCGCCAGCACAGTCGTCGAAGCGGACAGCGGCGCCAAGGCGGGCGGTTCGCCCGCGCCCTCCAACGCCACCACCTGAGGGACCGCGCTGACCTCCGCTTTGACCGCGAACAGCGGCCAGACGCCCCGCACCTCCACGGCGACACGCCGCGTGTCGCCTGGCAGCAACTCGATGCTCGCGCCGTCGGCGGCCGGATATGCGGCGGGGTCCCGGGCATATGTGGCGTTCACCTGGCCGGTCACCACCAATCGGGTGTTCCCGGTGTTCGCCAGGTCAAAGGAGACCCACAGCTGCCCCGGCTCGAACGGGTTCCAAGACATGTCGTAGGCGGTCTCCATGTTCCGGATCTCGAGTCCGGGCCGCAGTTCTCCCTCAACCCGGACCATCACCCGGAATCCGAACCGAGACACCACCCCCACCCCGGCGTCACTGCCGTCAGCCAGCGAACTCGACCTCGTCAGGGCCGCTGCGATGCCCGCCGCGTGGTCCCCCGGCTCCGCTTCTGCGGGCACGGTCACCGTGAACGGCACCACCACCGTCTCCCCTGGCCCCACCTCTATGTTGGGGACCACATCGATCCAGGCGCCCGCGTCCACCGATTCCTCCGGGCGGTCCAGCATGTTGAACCGCCCTTGCGCTGTGAAGAGCCCGTCTGCGGCCTGGATCTGGAACACCGCGGCCCGGCGCGAGAGGTTCTTCACCGCGAAGTGGTCCTCGACCCGATCCCCGGGTTTGAGCCCCAATTCAACCCAGTGCCGCCCGTCCGGGCCGTCCGGGCCGGCGGGCGCCACCGACCACGCGACCGGAGCGTCGTCGGCATCGTCCGCCCAAGCCGCTGGCGCAGCCGCGACCAACACCGCAGCCAGCGCCGCCACCGCCGCCACCACCACCACCGCCACGCGCACCGCGGCGCCCGCGGCGCCCGCCGCCGTGGCCCGCGACCCCCTAGACCGCTCGGTCATTCGAACCACTGCTCCTCACCTCGTCGGCGGCTGAACCCGAGCCGCGCGTCCCCGATCACGCCACCCGGATCCAGCCGCCATTCCTCTTCGACCTACTCGAACAGCGAGAGCGTCAGCACCGACTTGTATTCAGCAGGAGCCACGGTCGCGTCCGCCTTGAGAACCAAGGCGGCGTTCGCGGTCCAAGACCCGGTCGGGTTGATGTCCGCCGAGTTCGCCGCCATCGCGAACAACTCGCTGCCGCCCAGGCCGACAGCGTCTGGCCCCGTGTCGTAGGTCGTCAACACCGGGTCGCCTTCGGACACCTCATCCGTGTCGACCGACGAGTCCAACGCCGGCGTCCAGCCCAACCGGCCGACGGGGATGTCCGCCGCGACGCCCGCCTGATCCTCGAAGTCGGTGGCGGACCCGACCACGTACCACTGGGCGGCCGCGTCGATGTCATCCGGGTCGCGTGTGTCGGTCACCGTCACGTCGGGCAGCGTCGCGGTGAACACCCGGATCAGCGGATCGGTGTTGGTCGCGTCCTCCGTGAAGATGGCCTCGTCGTCCGCCACCGACAGCGACAGCGCCCCCGGCTCCACTGGCGCCTCCACCTCCACGAGCAGATCCACGCCTTCCTCGCCGTAGTCCGCGTCATCGGCCAGCGCCGCGCCGGCCACGCCCGTCAGCAGCAGCGCGCCCAGACCGGTCGCCGCCACCCTGAATAGATTCTCTTTTCTCATTTTGATCGAGCTTTCCTCTCTTGTTTCGACTTCAGGCCAGACCCGGGATAGGCCCGGCCAGGGTTCTGAGCGGTCGGTCAGCCGCACGATGCCGTCGCGTGGACGACCAGCGCCACCCCCGTCCTGGCCGGTTCCGCGACGCCCTCGCCCGTCACGCTCACCGCGACACCCGAATAAGACGCCAAACGAGTGGTGAACGAATGGAAACCCGCTTTGCCGGGAGCGACCGACGGGAACACCTTCACCCCATAGGGCGTGGTGACAGTCAGCGACGCCGCCACATCCGAGTTGTTGTAAGCGGTCACAGTCAAATACGCCTTGCCTGCGACGCACTTCACACCCGTCACCGTGCTCAGCTCCAAAGGCGCGGGGCCGGCCGGCGGCCCGTAGATCTCGAACTCCCAGATCGACACGCCCCCATATGAACTCCGCGGCATATTCGCCAAACGCACGTGCCGGGCGGCGACAGGGTCGAAGTCCAGGTCTTGGAGACCGCCCGCCACCCCGGCGCCGGACGCGATCGTCGTCCATGCGTCGTTGGAGGACTCCCGCACCTGCAAGTCGAAGCTTGGCGCCGCCGCGGCCTCCCAGGACAACGTGACTGTGGCGATTGTCATGACCGCTCCAAGGTCGACCTCCAGCCATGCCCTGTCGGACACGCCCATGCTCCCAGTGGCCCACCGGGTGGTTTGAGACCCGTCGGTGGCCTTGTTCGGGGTGCCGCCGTCGCCCACTTGGCTGGCGGATGTGGCCTGGTCCAAAGCCAAATTGGGGCGTTCCTGGCCGCTGATCGTGACCAGGCGGCTGCCCTCGGCCCCGGAGCCGTCCACCGCGCGGGCCACCACCTCGACCACGCCGTCGGCCGCGGGCGCCAGCTTGCCCAACGCGTCGATCTCCGCCAACTCGGTCTCTTCGCCGTCCTCCCCGTAGACGTACCATTCGACCCGCTGATCGGTCGCGTTCGCGGGCTGCGCCGTCGCCACCATCTGCAAGGCCCGGCCCGGCCGGGTGATCTCAGTGGCGCCGCCTTGGCCGGCGACATCGAGCGACTCCACCGCCTGAGCGATCCGATAAGCGCCGTCGATCGTGAACTCCCAGATCGAGATCCCCCATTCGGAGTTGTACATGGCCTCGGTGTACAGCCGGACGTGGCGCACGCCATCGGGCGCCGCCTCACGTAAAGCGTCCAGGGCGTCCTGGCCGACCTCGCTGACAGCGTGGCCGAACAGCGACTGGTTCTGGAACACCTGGATGTCGTTCCAGGTGACGGCGTCATTCGACCATTGGATCCGGAAGCTCTTGGCGTAGGCCGCCTCCCATTCCACCGTGATCGAACTCAGATCAGCCGGGCTCAGCAGGTCGATATACACCCAGGGATGGCTGTCGCCGCCGGAACCCGTCTTGCCGTTCCAGCGGGTGGTGGTCAACCCGTCGTTGATCCGGTCCTTCGGCTGGTCTATGGTGTGCGAGACCGTCACGGGTTTACCGACCGAGATCGGGGTGAGGGTCTGCCCCGAGATCGCCACGACCGCTTCTCCCCGGACTTCGGAGCCGTCGACGGCGGTGGCCCGAACCACCACCTGGCCGTTCTTCACGGGTGTCAGCACGCCCGACACGTCGATGGTCGCCTTGTCCGTGGCCGAGCCGTCGGTGTTGACGACCGACCAGGCGACCGACTTCCAGGTGGCGTCAGCTGGCAGCACCTCAGCTGAGAACCGGGCGGTCTGGCCCTTCCGCGTGACCTGGGCCGGGCCGCTCACGGTCACATCCTCCACCGCCACCGGCGTTTGCTCCGCGAACAGGTTGGCCGTGGCCCCGACCGGGGCGGCGAGCACCGTGGTCGCCACCTCGTCGCCGCTCACAGTGATCGAGTTCCCGTCGATCTCGACGTCGAGGCCGCCGCCCATGTAGCTCAGGCCGGTCACGCCGCCTTGGCGGCCCGCCAAATGCACATAGGTCTCACCGCCGGACTCCAGCCGGAACCCGTTCGCCATCCACACGAAGTCGACGTAGTTCGCCAGGGAGAACAGCGACGGCATGACGCCGCTGGCTGTGACCGCGTCGCCGATGGCGCCGCGGTCCTCCAGCACCTCAGCGAACTCGCCCGCCTTGTTGGTGTCCCGGATGATCGAGTTGATCACCACGTCGGCGTAGTTCCGCAGCTCCGCCTCGGTTTTGGCTTGGCTGGTGTCAGCCAATTGGGTCGGATCCATGTCCAGCAGGCCATAGGCCGCCAACTGCACATCCGGTCCCTTGACCAATCCGAGGCCGGCCAACTGGTCGTTCGGGTTGTATTTGGACAAGAACTTGGCCATGACCCGGGCCATCTTCTCGCCCGCCAACTGATCCAGCACGAACGCCGGATGGTTGTAGAGCGGGTCGCCCGCCCCCACCCAGCGGCCGGTGCCCTCGTCATACCAGGATGTGCCGCGGGAGTTGTTCTGGGTCGGGAAACTGCTCTGGATGGCGTGGTGCACCGCGCCGCTCGCGTCGGGCGTGTCCGGGAAGAAGTAGGTCTCATAGATCGCGGTCAGCTCTGCGATCATGGCCGTCCAATGCGCCGCGTCCTGGTCCAAACCCAGCAGTGTGGCGATCTTGATCGCGAACCGCAGGTCATAAGCGAGCGAGCTGACGAACTCGCAGTCCAATTCGCCCGGGTAGTTGTTGGAGCCGAAGATCCACCGCAGGTTGTGCCGCTCCCAGTTCAAGTGCAGCTTCAGGTTCGGATAGACCGACTCCAATTTGTCCTGGTCGGCGGTCGCGGAATAAAGGATCCAAGCCGTCTGAGCCTTACGCGACGGCAGCGACTCGCCATGCAGAATACCCAGGTCGCCGCCCTCAGCCGGATCCACGCCTGTCGTCGTGACGCCAGCCATCAACCCCTGGAATGTCGCCCACGCGTTGTCCGGGTCCGTGTGAACCAAGACCTGCTGGCCGACCAGGGAATCCCACTGGGCGGCGAACCTCGCCCCCGGGGCGCCGGAGGCCCACAGCGACGGTTTCCCGGTCGCCAAGATGGGGTACGCGTTGCCGGTCTCTGGTGTGGCCGGCAACACGTCCATCTCGACATCCACCATCGCCCGGTAATAGGTGTGCTCAGCCTGGGCGGCGGTCACGCCGCCCGTCGCCACCGTTTGGATGCTGAAGTCGGCCGGGACGGGGACCTTGGCCAAGTAGTCGTTCCAGAAAACGGTCTGCGCCGCCAGATCGGCGCCCGGGTCGGCCAGCGCCGCGGCGGCGTAAACCTTCGCGGCCGCCAGCGGGTCGGCCTCCACCGCGGTCGAGTTCACCGCCATCCCAACGCCGACCACTCCCTCGGCGACCCCGGCTGGGAAGGAGATGTGCCAATTGGCGCCGTTCACGAACGGATCGGGAACGGAGTCGGGAACCGCGTAAGCCATGACATACCGGCTGTCCGAGGTGGTCAACGTGCGAGAGTCCGCATCCCACGTGGCGGCGCTATTCGGTCCCATGATCGCCACCCCGCCCGTGGTCAGGGTCGAGACGAAGGAACGCGAGAAGGAGTTCTCGTCGTGGAACACGTCCCGGATCGTGATCTGCCCGTCGGCATAAGTCCCGGTCGCCTCGAGCGAGTCAGGCCGCCAAGTGTTGACCCGGCTGGTGGCCCCACTCAACCATTCCCCGGAGTCGCCGCCGTGGAACACGAATTGGTCGAAGACCGTCCGGGTGTTCGCGTTGATCTGATACAGGACGACCCGGAACGTCTTTGTGCCAGACCAACCGGTCACAGCCTTCAAATCGAAAGTGATGACGCCGGTCGCGGAACTGTCATGCCGCAGCTCCTTGTCATTGTCCGGGTTGGTGGTGTCGTTGACTTTCAACGCCCAGAGCCCGGTGGTCTCCGCAATTGTGAGGCTCAGCAGCGGCGTCGCGTCGAGGTCGACGGTGAAGGACTTAGAGACGAAGCTGTAAGAAGTGTCGCCCAACAAGACGGCGCCCTGCGCGCCATCCGACCGGAAGGTGATGTTCGAGCCGGCGCTCCAGCCAGTCGCGTTCTCGAACTCTTCCACCGCGCCAACGGTGAAGCCCTCCCAAGGCTGCGGGACGGCATCGTGCAACTGAAGCGACCGGTAGGAGACGGCGCCCGATTCGGCCACCTGGTCCACCGTGCGCAACGTGACCGTCAAGTCCGCGACCCCGCTGACCGGGAACGGGCCGCCCGCGTCCACCGGAGAAGCCTCGCGCAGGTCGAAATCCGACACGCCTGTGGCCGCCAGGGCGCCGGCCATCAGCTCGAACTCGCGCCCACCCACCGCGACCGCGGCCGACCATCCGGTGTCGGCGCTGGACAACGCCGCCACGTCCACGCTCAGGTGGTGGTAGAGCGCGAGGTCCACGCCGGCGATCACACGGCTGATCGCGCCCGTCGCGGCGGTCCCGTCAAGCTTGGCCTGGACTATCCCGTCCGCCGCCGTGACACTCATCCCGAACGTGGGCGTCCACCCGGCAGCCGACTCGAAAGCCGTCGACCACGCCACCGACCGGGCGCTGGGCTGCGACGCCGGCGCCGTCCGCGAAGTCCGATAAGTCTTCAGGGCCGGATTGATCGTGGATGTCCCATCCTTCGCGAAATATCCCACCGCGAGCGGCATGTCATTCGCGTGACCCGCTCCACTCGGGTTCAACACGATCCGTGAACCCGGAATCGACTGCCACCTTTGTTGGCCGCTGCTCGAATCCGCCAGATCGGCGGTCGTCACCGCGGGCGGCGCCGCGTCGGCCGGCGCCGCGTCGGCCTGTGCCGCGTCGGCCGGCGCCCCCAAAGCCACCACCCCACAACTCAAAGTGGCGACCGCGGCCAGAGCCACGGCCCGGCGCGCCAGGCGCCGCGCCTCCGTTTCGTTCCAACGTGCCCCGGACGCGGGGCCTTGATTTGCGAACATGTCACCGCCCTTTCTCGTTTTGTCCAACTTTTCAGGCGCACGATGCCGTCGCGTAGACGACCGGCGCCGCACCCGTCCTGGCGACCCCATCCACCGTTAGCCCAGCCACGTTCACCGCGATGTCCGAATACGACGCCACGCGAGTGGTGAACGAATGGAAACCAGCCTTGCCCGGCTCGATCGATGGGAACACCTTCACGCCATAGGGCGTGGTCACTGTGAGCGACGCCGCCACATCCGACTCGTTGACGGCGGTCACGGTCAGATACGCCTTCCCCGCGACGCATTTCACCCCGGCTGTGGCGCTCAACGTCAACGGCGCGGGCCCAGCCGGCGGGCCGTAAACCTCGAATTCCCAGATCGACGGGCCGTAGCTGATGGCCAACTGGGTCATGTTGACAGTCACATACCGAGCCTTGACGGGCTCGAACTCACAGTCGCGCAAGCCAACCGCCTGGTCGGTGAAGGCGCAAACGGTTTCCCGCGCGCCCCCGGCCGTCTCAGACACCTGGACGGTGTATTGGGTGGCTCGCGCCGTCTCCCAGTAGATGGTGACCAGGCTGATCGTCTCCACCGCGCCTAGATCCACGGTGAACTCCTGTGGCACGGCGAGCGAGGCGGCGGCCCAACGCGTCGAGTGGTCGCCGTCGACAGCGAACTGGCGACCCGCGCCGGACTGCTCGCCGCCGGTGACGGTCACGGTCTGGCCCAACGCCAGGTTCTCCCGCTCCTGCCCGGTCACGGTGACCAGGCGAGACCCCTCGACCCCCGAGCCGTCCACGGCCCGCGCCACCACCATGTATTCGCCGTTCGAAGCGGTCAACAGCCCGCCAGCCGTGATCTCGGCGGCTCCGGTCTCCGCGCCGGCCGCGTCGTAGACGTACCACTCAACCCTGGGGTCGGTCGCGTCGACCGGCGAGGCGGTCGCGGCCATCTGGAAGCTGCGGCCCGGCTTGCTGTGCGCCGCCGTCCCATCCTGGCCGGCCACCTGCAGCGACACCACAGGCTGCGTGATCTCGAAGGTCCCATCGATGGAGAACTCGAAGACGGAGACCCCCCAGCCGGTGTTCCGGACCGCCGCCGCCTGCATCTTGACGTAGCGGTAAGCCTCAGTCGGGAGGAACTCTGCGGCGACCTGGTCGGTGCGGGCGCCCGCCGAGACCGTGAACTCTTGGAGATCGACCCACTCGAGCGCGTCATTCGACACCTGCACCTTGTATTGGGTGGCGTTGGCCGCCTCCCAGGCCAGCGAGATCAGCGAGAGGTTCGCGGGCGACCCCAGATCGACATAGATCCACGGGGTGTGGGTCCCTGTCTCGCTGGTCCAGCGTGTGCCCAGGTTCCCGTCCACGGCGTTCGCCGCCGGGTTGTTGTAGACGCCCGATGCCGTCACAGGCTTGCCGACCGACAAATAAGCCAAGCTCTGGCCCGAGATCGTGACCTCTAGTTCGTCTGTGGCGCCGGAGCCGTCCAGGGCCGTGGCGTGGACCACCACCCGGCCGTTCTTGGCCGGAGTGAGGATGCCGTGCGAATCGATCACGGCTTTGTCGGTCGGGGCGCCGTCCACGCCGGTCAGCCACCAGGCGACCTCATGAGTGACCGCGGTGTCCGGCGCGACCGCCGCCGCGTACTGGGCGGTCGCGCCGCGCACGGTGATGGCCGCAGGACCCGTCACCTCGACCGAGGCGACCGGGTCCAGGCCGGTCGTCTCCCAGATGGCCGCCGCGCTGACCGCCTCCGTCTCAGTCAAGGCGTTGAACGCGATGACACGGACATCCGTCACTTGGCTCGGGTCCACGCCGTCCACCAGCGTGGCGCTGACCTGCGGCCCGACCGTCGCGCCGGTGGTCCACCCGGCGGCGCCGAGCGTTTGCCACTCCACCCTGTATCCCGTGACGACGGGGCTGAGCGGGAGCCCGTCGACGGAATCGTCGGTGGAGCTCACGGCGAAAGCCGGCGGCGCGTCCCACCGGACCACCAGGGCGTCCTCGGCGCGGGCCGCCGCCACCGCGACCGGGGCGGCCGCGGCCAAGGCCTCTTTGATGTGCTCCGCCAACACACGTGAAGATTCAGGCCCGGGGTGGACCGACTTGTCCGAATCCGGCCAGTTCTGGACCACGTGATAGCCGATCTCCCCCAGGTCGATGATCTGGGTCCGGGCGTCGTCGCGGCCCTGGTTGGCGTTGCGGTGACTGGTCTGGTACAGATCCAGCCCCGCCTCGAACACTTGGACCTTGAACTCGGGCCAGCTGACCGGCAACGGGCAGGAGCTCCCTCCCGTCGATCCGACCGTGGCGGGCGCGCCCGTCTTGAACGGTGGCATCAGCAGGATCTCGGTGTCCGGGCCGGATGCGGCCCTGAGACCGGCCAATGTGTCGGCGACCGTCGCGGCGAGCAAGCCCATGTCGTTGGTGGTGGCGCAATAGTCCAAGTCGTTGTGGCCCAGGGCCAGGATGATCGCGTCCGGCGAACCCTCCACCCAGGCGCCGTCCACCACCTTCGGCTGGCCGTAGAAGTAATTCGGCCAGACATCGGCGAAAGCCGCCGCGTCCGGGTCGGCCCGGCCGTCGTGGAAACCTTTCGCCAGATACGCGTAACCGGAATAGCCCAACTGGCCGTATTCCACACCCAACAGCCGGCCCAAATGGCCCGCATATGACTCCTGGGCGTGATATGTGCCCGTGTGATGCGAGGACTCGGTGATCGAGTCGCCGTAGATCATGATCCGCTTGTCGGAGACAGGCCGGGCCAACTGGTCGGTGGGGGCCACAGTGGCGCCTGGGGCGAGCCGCACCCCTTGAATCACCAGTGAGCCGCGGGGATGCCCGTCGACCGAGGCCGGGAAGTTGAGTTCGCCCGTGTATTTGCCCGGATTGGGCGTCTGGCTGATATAGACCTCAGCTTGATGGAGCCCGGCCGCCAGGCCGGTGGCGAATGCCAGCGCGCCGGTCGTCTGGTCGGCCGCGTTGACCCGTTTCGAGACGGGCGCGCCGCCGTCGATCGCGACGTCGATCTGCACCTGGTTGGAAGGGATCGAATCCGGCAACAGGCTCAAGCCCAGGAAAGAGCCGGTGAATGCGAACCTGACATATGAGCCGCTGGTGACCGCCTGCTTCGCCCCGTCGGTCCGGGTGTGCCAGGTGTACGGGCTGAACACCAGCCGGGGGCAAGCCACCGCGACCAGGCCGTCCTCGTCAGCCGTGCACAAGGTCTCCTCCGTCACGAACCGTTTCACCAGCGCGGCTGGGGATCTGGTCAAAGGGGTGGTCGCCACCACCTGGAAGTCGTAGTTCGCCTCAGGGTCCAGGCCTTCGAACACCACCTGGTTGGTCCCCGCCGCGCCCGGCGCCTCAGCCTCAGCCTCAGCCTCAGCCTCAGTCCAAGCGGCCGACCCGGTCTCACGCCAGCGAACCTCATAACCAGTCACATAGGGCGAATCGGAGTCCCAGGCCAGCGTCACCGATGTCCCGTCCGTGCCATCTGTGACCCATACTGTGGGCGCGGCCGGGGTGAGGAGCCGTTCCACGCGCTGCGCGATCAGGGCGTTGCCCTCGGCGTTGGGGTGGATCGAGTCGCCGTACGGCGAATGAGTCCAGTCGTAGCCGTCTTGGCCCAGGTCGACCGCGTAGACGCGCGCGCCGGGATGCGCCGCCGCATATTCGACGACGGCCGCTTTGAGCAGATCGCGCACGGTGTCGCAGCGCGTCACCGAGGCTGTGCTCCCAGCGCAGAACGGGGTCACAACGTAAACGGCCGCGTCCGGCGCGGCCGTCCGGATGTCCGCCAGCCACAGCTTCGCCTTGTCCTTGACGCCCGCCACATTGGTGTTGTTGGTCGCGTCATTGGTGCCCATGTTGACGAACACGGCCGCGGGCGCGCCGTCCTGGAAAGCGCCCGATTCTGTCAGACGGGTCTTGCCCTGCGAATGCCAGCGCCATGTGGCGGCCCCAGCGGTGTCCACGCCGCCGTCAGGATAGAAGAAGGGCACCGCGCCCCCGGGCGCGGTCTTCGACCAGCCCTGCCCCGAGTAGGCGATGTTGCCGTGCTCATAACCCAACGCCGCGGCCAACAGGTTGGTCCAGCGGTTCTCGCCGCCCCATTGCGTGATCGAGTCGCCGAAGAACAAGATGTGCTCGCTCTTGGGCGCCACGCCGGAGCTGCCAAGCGGAACTGTGGCGGCGAGATCGTCCAACGCTAAACCGACCACCCTGAGAGCGTTCGGCGGGTCGCCGTTCCAACGGTCCGAACCTTCCGAGTTGGTCGTCAAATGCACGGTGGCGGTGTGGGTGACGTTCGTGGCCAAGCCCGTGGCCAGCGGCAGAACCGCCTCGCCTGTGGCGGGCGCCTGGGCCAGGGTGACCTGGGTGGTGGGGCTGGTGGCGCCGTCCACGTAAGCGGTCACCGCGAGGTCGTCGGGCGCGCCCGCCCTCAGCACGGCGAGGCCCAGCTTCGACCCGGTGAACGCGACCTTGAGATAGGCGCCGCCGGTCGAGGTCTGCTTCATGGCGCCGTCCAGGGCGGTCCACCAGTTGTTGGGCGACCAGTAGATGTTCGGGTCGGACACGGGCACGTTGACCTCCCAATCCGGCTGGGGCGCCGACGGGTCGACGTCCGCGTAGGCGAAGCCGGTCAACCGCGACGAACCGCCGCCGGCGACATACCAGCCGGCCTGGCCGGCCTGGGCGAGCGCCGCCTCGGTGACGGTCTGGTCGTAGGTCGCCACCACCTGGCCGCCGGCCGTCAAGTCGGTCGCGGTGGCGAGAATCCGGGTGGCGGCCGAGGCGCCGGCCACCGCCAAGAAATTGACGTCCAATTGGTACGCGTGGGTCGAATCATGGGCCGGGTTGAAATTGGCCGTCAACGGCGCGCTGTTATTGGGATTCCAGGTCACATTGCCGCCCACGAATTTGCCGGCCCGCAACGTGCCCCCGCCGGAGATGTGCACGAAGAAACAATTCAGGCCGGACCGGTAGCGGCCCACCGCGAAGAACTCAGAGGGGATGGCCCCCGCCGCGAAGGTGTAAGTCAGGTGCTGGTCCAAGACCGACTCCGGGCGCAACACCCAGGTCGACGGATTGTTCCAGGTGGAGTCGGTCAGGCTCAGCCCCGCCGTCGTCACCGTCGCTTTGCCGGCCGGGTCGCTCCACCCGTCTTGTCCGTTCAGCGCGCCGGTGGCGAAGGTGTGGCCGGTCGACGAGGTCACCCAGTCGGTCGAATAGTCGAGCAGCGGCTCGGCGGCCCAAACCGGGACGAAGGCCAAGCTCGTGGCGATAGAGGCGATGGCCGCGGACGCGAGGAGCCGCCGACCCGAATTC